>JAAFHS010000165.1 GCA_013298485.1 Rhodobacterales bacterium | reverse complement strand
ATCCGCCACCTGTGCGGGCAGGTCGCCGATCTGACCAAACTCGATGGCTGACTTCCTCTGTTCCTAACTATCCCGGGGGTGCGGGGGCTGGCCCCCGCTGTCCCGACATGTCAGGCTTGCTTGACACCAAAGAATGCGTATCCTGCACCGCAACAAAGGATGCCGCAGTGCAGAAACACGATCCGCAGCCCGAATTCACCCTTGTCGCACCCACCGCCCTGATCCGGGCCGAAACGCATGGCTGGCGCGCGAAATGCCTGCAGCGCCTGATCCGCCTCGATCTGCCCGTGCCGCAAACCGTGGCCCTACCGGCTGCATCGGTGAAATCCATCGCCCAAGGCCACCGGATCGATGCGCCCGGCATCCTGGCGCATTTCGGCGCGGCCCCCCTGATTTCCGTCCGCCCCAGCCCCGAAAACCCTGATTTCGGCGGGCCTGCCACGATCCTGAACATCGGGATGAACCCCGCGCGGCATGCGGCCCTGACCAAACGCCACGGTGCGCTGGCGGCGGATGCGATCTGGCTGCGCTTCATCCAGTCCTATGCCATCCATGTGGCCCGCCTCGACCCCGATATGTTCGATCAGTCCACCCCTGGTGCCGATGCGATTGCCGCCGCCTTGCGCAACTATGCCAGCGAAACCGACGATCCCTTTCCCGAAGACCCCGCCATTCAGCTGGCCGAGGTGCTGCGCTCGATGGCGCGCGCGTGGGAGGGCACCTCCGCCCGCCTGCTGCGGCAGGCGAAGGGTGCCAGCCAGAATGCAGGCCTCGGGCTGGTGGTGCAGGCGATGGCGCAGGGCATCGGGCAGGGGATTTCGGGATCGGGCGTGATCCAGTTCGTCGATCCGGTGACGGGGGCGCCGCAGATCACCGGGCGTTATCTGGGGCAAAGCCAGGGCCGCGATGCGCTGACGAAAACCGAAGCGCTGTACCTGACACGCGATGTGCGCGGCCCGTCCCTGCAGGATATCGCGCCTGATATCTTTGCCGCACTGCTGGATCAGGGCACCAAATGCCGCGCCAAGCTGCGCGAGGAAATGCAGATCGAATTCACGATCGAGGATGGCCAGTTGGCCGTTCTGGACGCCGTCAGGGTGCAGCGGTCCTCGCGCGCCGCCTTGAAAATCGCGGTGGCGCTGGCCGATGACGGCATCATCACCCGCAATGACGCGATCCTGCGGGTCGAACCCCGCGCGCTGTCGGAACTTTTGCACCCGCAGGTCGACCCGCGCGGGCCCCGCGATCCCTTTGCCAAGGGCATTGCCGCGAGTCCCGGTGCCGCGACCGGGCGCATTGTCTTTTCCTCCTCTGCCGCACAGGCATCGGCGGCGCGGGGGGAGCCTTGCATCCTCGTGCGCCGCGAAACCTCGCCCGAGGATATCCGCGGCATGCATTCCGCCGTCGGCGTTCTGACCGAACGCGGCGGTATCACCAGCCATGCCGCGGTGATTGCGCGCGGCCTGGGCCTGCCTTGCGTGGTGGGGGCCTCTGCCTTGCGGCTGGATGGCAAGGATAAACGCCTGATCGCGGGCGAGCGCATCTTCCATGAGGGCGATGTCATCACCGTCGATGGCACGCGGGGCGAGGCGCTGGTTGGGGCCGCCGATATGCTGCCGCCCGCCCTTGATGATACGTTCCGCAAGCTGCTGTCCTGGGCCGATGCCGTGCGCGATATCGGCATCCGCGCCAATGCCGACACACCCGATGATGCCACAACGGCCCGGGCGTTTCTGGCGGAAGGCATCGGCCTGTGCCGCACCGAGCATATGTTCTTTGAGGAAGACCGCCTTGTGGCGATGCGCGAGATGATCTTTGCCGACACGCCCGGTGACCGCGCCGCGGCCCTTGCGCGGCTTTTGCCGATGCAGCGCGCCGATTTCATTGAGCTGTTTGAGATCATGCATGGCCTGCCCGTCTGCATCCGCCTGTTCGATCCGCCCCTGCACGAATTCCTGCCCCAGACCCGTGAAGGCCTGCGCGATCTGGCGGAAGCCCTGGACAAACCCCTGTCGGATGTCACGCGCCGGGCCGAGGCGCTGGCGGAATTCAACCCGATGCTGGGGATGCGCGGCGTGCGTCTGGGGATCGTGCTGCCCGAGATTTACGACATGCAGGCCCAGGCGATCTTTGAGGCGACGGTGGAGGTGAACCGCCGGGGTGATGCGGTGGTGCCCGAAGTGATGATCCCGCTGGTGTCGGCGAAACGCGAGGTGGAACTGGTCAAGACGCGCATTGACGCGGTCGCGGCCAAGGTGCGCACCCAATCGGGCACGGGGTTTGACTATAAACTCGGGGTCATGGTCGAAACCCCGCGCGCGGCCCTGCGTGCGGGCGAGATTGCACAGCACGCGGCGTTCCTGTCATTCGGTACCAATGACCTGACGCAGATGACCTATGGCCTCAGCCGCGATGATGCGGGGCGGTTCATGAACACCTATGTGCAGCAGGGCGTTTTTCCCGAAGACCCGTTCCATATTCTGGATGTCGATGGCGTGGGCGAATTGCTGCATATCGGGGCCGAACGCGGGCGGCGCACACGGGCCGATCTGACCCTGTCGATCTGCGGCGAACATGGCGGCAACCCCGAATCAATCGATTTCTGCCGTCGTGCGGGCTTTGATTATGTGTCCTGTTCGCCGTACCGGGTGCCCATGGCACGGCTTGCGGCGGCGCATCTGGCGCTCAACGATGCCCACCACCATTAGTATATTGTTTCCATAACAAAGCATTATCTCGCTTTCTTCATGTCGCACTCGGCGGAAATCCGCCAAAATCGAACATGAATTGTGTTGTAATTATGGCACCCAACTCGACACATGGGGTGATTCCTTTTAGCCCCGGATGCTGTCGCCAGATGTGTTTGTGGGGGCGGCAAGACGAAACGCACGACAAAACGCACCTGGGGAATATCCATGCGAATGGTCCGAACACTGTTCGGCGGTCTTCTTTTGGCCGCAGCAATAACGGGAATGGCGCGCGCCGATGTCACGGTCAGCACAGCCACCGATCCAACCGCACAGCTTGGTGCGCAGATGACGGCGCTGTTGGGCACCGAACGCGCCGCCGTGCGCGATCTGCCGCAGGGCCGTCTGGCCGCGATTGCGACAGGGCCCGAAGCGCCCGCCGTGCGCCCGCCCGATGCGACCGAGATCGGCAAGACGGCCGAGGCACCGGTCGTGCGCGGCACGCCGCGTGATCTGACCATCCGCTATGATGCGGCCTGGCTTGCGACACTGCCTGCGCCATCGGGCGGTGCGGATTGGGAATGCCTGCGGACCGCGATTTACTTCGAGGCGCGGGGCGAATCGATCAAGGGGCAGGTGGCGGTGGCCGAAGTGATCCTGAACCGCGTCGACAGCCGCCGCTTTCCCGGATCGGTCTGTGCCGTGGTCAATCAGCGTGGCGGCGGCGGGTGCCAGTTCAGCTTTATCTGCGACGGGCGGGCCGACCGGATGCGCGAACGGGGTGCGGTTGACCGTGCAGGCCGCATTGCGCGCCTGATGCTGGATGGCGCGCCGCGCAGCCTGACGGCGGGGGCCACCTATTTTCACACCACCGGTGTCCGCCCGTCCTGGGCGCGGCGGTTTGACCGGACGGCCTCGATCGGGTCGCATTATTTTTACCGGCAGAACTGACCGCGCGTCGACATTCGTGGCGATGGTTTGAAATGCCATGATCTGGCAGGTCGGATCACTTGCACCGCAGGACGCTTTCAGGGCATGGATGGCCGCAGATCGGCAGTAGTCTGTCGCCTGTCGTCCTGTCCGAAAAGGCCATCACATGACCGATGCCGCCCTTGCCTTTGCCCATCCGGAAGACCGCGCCATGGCGATGGCGGGCCCCGATCCGGTTGACCGGATTTCCTTGCGTGACCATGTGGTTGAGGCTGACATCGGGGCGTTTCAGCAGGAACGCGGGCACAAGCAGCGGGTGCGTTTCAACGTCGTGGTCGAAGTGGCGCCCACAGGGCCGGTGCATGATGATGTGGACCGCATCCTGTCATATGACCGCATCACCGAGGCAATTGCCACGGAACTGGCGGCAGAACGCCTGAACCTCTTGGAAACGCTGGCAGAACGTATTGCCGCACGGGTGCTTGCGGCGCCACAGGCGCTGCGGATTTTCCTGCGGATCGAAAAGCTGGACGTCGGCCCCTATGCCCTTGGGGTAGAGATTGTGCGCAGCGCAGGGCAGGCCCCGCAGGTGGCGGGGGTGGTCGTCCATCCATGGGTGATCCATCTGGACAATGCCGCCATCGGTGATGCGGCATTGTCGTCATATCTCAGCGTCTTACAGGCAAAAGCTGAACCCGTGATCCTGACTGTGGGGCTGCCTGACATGGCCCGCCTGACCACCGGGCACAAGCCGACAGAACGACGGATCGATCTTTTGTCCATCGAACAGAACGCCTGGCGTCTGGCCGCCCGCGATGCCCGCTGCGTCGTGGTGGGCAGCCGCACCGAAATCGACTGGGCCATGCGCCGTGGCCGCATGGTCGTCTGGGCCCCGTCCAAGATGGTTCTCGATACCGCAGGCGCGCCTGCCGGGGCCGATCCCATGACATTGACGCTATGGCTGGCGGAAACCCTGCAGGCCGTGGGCGTCGCCGTTCACGGCAACATTGCAATCCCGGCAGAAACCCGCGTGCCGGTGCGGCGCGTGGGGCTTGTGTGACCTACCGCTAGGGCCGTAGGGTCGCGCATGGACTATATCCGCCCCATTGTGATGACTGATCCTGCCCGGCCCCCGGGGGCCCTGACCCTCGGTGGGGGCTGGTGCTGGTTCGACCGGGTGGAGGTTTTGCGGCGCGGGTCGGCCCCGCAGATCGTGCCAGCGCAGGATCTGGATGCTGCCCAACGCGCCCGCCTGACGGGTCCACGTGCCCGCTTTGGCGGGGTTGACCTGACGGCCCCGCGCATCATGGGCATCCTGAACGTGACACCTGACAGTTTTTCCGACGGGGGCCGCTTTACGGGCCCCGCCGCAGCCCTGGCACAGGTGCAGGCGATGGCGGGGGCGGATATTCTGGATATTGGCGGTGAAAGCACGCGTCCGGGTGCGCAGATCGTTGATCCCGCAGATGAAACAGAACGCACCGCCCCGGTGATTGCGGCAATCCGTGCGGCAGGCATCGCGACGCCCATCAGCATCGATACCCGCAAGGCTGCCGTGGCGCGGGCGGCTTTTGCGGCGGGGGCGGGGATTGTGAATGATGTGGCGGCCTTGAGCTATGACGCGGACATGGCGGGGTTTGTGGCGCGGGCGGATGCGCCGGTGATCCTGATGCACGCGCAAGGCACGCCGCAGACGATGCAGTTGGATCCGCGCTATGATGATGTTGTGCTGGATGTCTACGACTTTCTGGCTGCCCGCATTGATGCGGCCATGGCGGCAGGCATCGCGCGGCCGCGCATCGCCATCGACCCCGGTATCGGCTTTGGCAAGACGATCACCCATAACCTTGCCCTGCTGCAGCGGATCGCGCTGTTCCACAGCCTTGGCTGCCCGATCCTGCTGGGGGCCAGCCGCAAGAAATTCATCGGCACCATCAGCGGCACGGATGCAGCGGGTGCGCGCATGCCGGGATCGCTCGCCGTGGCCCTTGCGGGGATCGCGCAGGGCGTGCAGATGGTGCGGGTGCATGATGTGGCTGAGACATGCGCTGCAGTGGCCCTGTGGCAGGCGCTGACAAAGGGGGACTACCCATGACACGAAAGCTGTTTGGCACCGATGGCGTGCGGGGCCGCGCCAACACCTATCCGATGACGGCCGAGATGGCCTTGCGGCTGGGGGCGGCGGCGGGGCGGTACTTCCGGCGCGATGCGAGCCACGAACACCGCGTGGTGATCGGCAAGGATACGCGGTTGTCCGGCTATATGCTGGAAAACGCGCTGACGGCGGGGCTGACCAGCACGGGGATGAATGTGCTGCTGCTGGGCCCCGTGCCGACGCCTGCCGTGGGGTTTCTGACCCGCAGCATGCGCGCCGATCTGGGGGTGATGATTTCGGCCAGTCACAACCCGCATTATGACAATGGCATCAAATTCTTCGGCCCCGATGGTTTCAAGCTGAGCGATGAGGCGGAGGCCGAAATCGAGGCTATCCTTGCGGCCGAGATCACCCCGGCCAAGCCGGAAAACATCGGACGCGCGCGGCGGATCGAGGACGGGCGGGGGCGGTATCAGGAATTTGCCAAGACGACATTTCCGGCGGGTCTGCGCCTTGA
>JAAFHS010000167.1 GCA_013298485.1 Rhodobacterales bacterium | reverse complement strand
CCCGGATCGGCTGGCCCAGATGCGCCGCATGTGTCAGCCAGGCCGCGCGAATGGCCGCGAAACCGGTTGTCACGAAAACCGCCTCCCACTGCGCAAAGGCCGTGGCAAGGGCGTCCAGCATCACCTCCGGGGCCACGCGCCTGCCTGTCTCCGCCAGCAGCGTGACGGGGGGCAATGCCCCCTCTTCGATCAACCCGGCATCGGGTGCCGCAATCAGATTGACCCCCACCCCGATCACCAGATGCGATACCCCTGCCCCGGACGATGAGCTTTCCAGCAATATCCCCGCGATCTTGCCACCGTTGCACAAGACATCATTGGGCCATTTCAGCGCAAAGGCCTGCGGCGCATCCGTGACCGCAATCAGCGCATCCCGCAGGGCCAGCGCCGCCACGAAACTGCGCAGGGCCACCTGTCCTGCAGGCCCCTGCGGGGCCATCACCAATGATGCATGAAAATTCCCGCGCGGGCTGGCCCAGGCCCTTGCCCGCCGCCCCCGCCCCGCCGTTTGCTCCCGCCCCATGACCCAGGCCGGGCCGGGGGCAAGGCGTGCCGCTTCGGCATTGGTGCTGGTCACGCTGTCCAGCACCATGCGGCCCACGCCATCGGGCCAGTTACCTGACAAGTGCCTCAGCCGCCATTGCCGCCACGGGTTCGATCCCGAACAGGTTCGCAATCCCCACCACCATGATGACTGCCACGCCCATCAGCATGACCCATTGCACCGCCCCCATATTGGTGTCGATGCCGTCATTTTCCTTACCGAAGTACATGAAGAACACGATCCGCAGATAGTAATAGGCCCCGATCACCGATGCCACTGCGCCTGCAAGTGCGAGCCACACCATATCCGCATCAACCGCCGCCTGCAGCACCCCGAATTTCCCGAAAAACCCCAGCATGGGCGGCACGCCCGCCAGGCTGAACATCAGCACCAGCATCGCCAGCGCCTTGCCCGGCTCGCGTTTGGCATAATGGTTCAGGGCCGCGATATCCGTCACCGGGCGCCCGTCGCGTTCCATCGCCATGATGAAGGCGAAAGTGCCCACGTTCATCGTCACGTAAATCGCCATATAGATCATCATTGCCTGCACGCCCTGCGCCGTACCGGCCGCAAGGCCCATCAGCGCAAAGCCCATATGCGCGATAGAGGAATAGGCCATCAGGCGTTTGATATCCTTCTGCCCGATCGCCGCCACCGCCCCCAGAAACATCGACGCCACCGAAAGCGCTGCCAGAACCTGCCCCCAATCGCCGGGAATGCTGCCAAAGGCATCATAGATCACCCGCGCAATCAGGCACATCGCCGCCACCTTGGGTGCCGTCGCAAAGAATGCCGTCACTGGCGTCGGGCTGCCCTCATACACATCGGGCGTCCACATGTGGAACGGCGCCGCACTGACCTTGAACGCCATCCCTGACAGCATGAACACCAACCCGAACAGCAGGCCCAGCGGCACCTCACCATCCTTCAGCACGGCCAGAATGCCCGCAAACTGCGTCGTCCCCGCAAACCCATAGGTCAGCGACGCCCCATACAGCAGCAACCCCGACGACAAGGCCCCCAGCACGAAATACTTCAGCCCCGCTTCCGTCGACTTCGGACTGTCACGCCGCAACGCCGCGATCACGTACAGCGACAGGGATTGCAGTTCCAACCCCATATACAGCGTCATCAGATCGGCCGCGCTGACCATCACCATCATGCCGACAGTCGCCAGCACGATCAGGATCGGGAATTCGAACCGCAAAAGGCCCCGCCGCTGCATGTAATCCTCGCTCATCAGCATGACCGCCGCACCCGACGTCAGGATCATGACCTTGGCAAAGCGCGCGAACGGATCGTCGATGAACATGCCGCCAAAGGCATCCCGCGCATTGTCGCCCCGCACCCCGATATACAGCGCCAGCGCCAGCATCAGGCCCGATGTGACCCACAGGATCACCGGGGCTGCCTTGTCCTTGGTCGTATAGACCCCGAACATCAAGGCACCCATCGCATAGATGGCCAGCACGAACTCTGGCAGGACCGTGTTGAAATCGGCTTGGGTCATGGCCCTACACTTTCGGCGTTCTGGGCGACCTGCGTGGCATCCGCCACGCTCAGGGCCGCCTGATAGTCTGTCACAAGGGTTTTCACCGATGGCCCGATGATGTCGGTCACCAGCGACGGGTAGATGCCCAGGATCAGTGTTGCGGCAATCAGCGGCGCAAAGACCGCCTTTTCACGCCGCGTCATGTCCGTGATGGTTTTCAGCGCCTCTTTGATCAGATCGCCGAACACCACGCGCCGGTACAGCCACAGCGCATAGGCCGCCGACAGGATCACGCCGCTGGTCGCCACCAGCGCCACCCATGTGTTGACCTGGAATATCCCCGTCAGCGTCAGGAACTCGCCCACAAAGCCGCTGGTTCCCGGCAGGCCCACATTCGCCATCGTAAAGAACATGAACACCAGCGCATAGGCCGGCATCCGGTTCACCAGCCCGCCATAGGCGTCAATCTCGCGCGTGTGCATCCGGTCATAGATCACGCCCACGCACAGAAACAGCGCCCCCGAGATGAAGCCGTGGCTCAGCATCTGGAAGATCGCGCCATCAATGCCCTGCTGATTTGCTGCGAAAATCCCCATCGTCACATAGCCCATATGGGCGACCGACGAATAGGCGATCAGCTTTTTCATATCGGTCTGCGCCAGCGCCACCAGCGAGGTATAGACAATCGCAATCGCACTCATCCAGAAGATCAGCGGTGCCAGCAGCTCGGACGCCACCGGGAACATCGGCAGGCTGAACCGCAAGAACCCGTACCCCCCCATCTTCAGCAGGATCGCGGCCAGCACCACCGATCCTGCCGTGGGGGCCTGCACATGCGCATCCGGCAGCCAGGTATGCACCGGCCACATCGGCATCTTGACCGCGAATGACGCGAAAAACGCAAGCCACAACAGCGTCTGCACCCCGCCCACGATCTGAAAGCCCGCCACTGCAATCGTATCGGATGCAAACGAATGGTTCAGCAGCGCCACGATATCCGTCGTACCCGCCTGAAAATACATCGCGATCATCGCGACCAGCATCAGGACCGACCCGAGGAAGGTATAGAGAAAGAACTTGAACGCCGCATAGATGCGTTCCTTCCCGCCCCAGATGCCGATGATCAGGAACATCGGGATCAGGCCCGCCTCGAAGAACAGATAGAACAGCACGAGGTCCAGCGCGCAGAACACGCCCAGCATCAGGCATTCCAGCATCAGGAACGCGATCATGTATTCCTTGACCCGCACCGTCACATCCCAGCAGGACAGGATCACCAGCGGCATCAGGAAGGTCGTCAGCATCACGAACAGGACCGAAATGCCATCCACGCCCATCTTGTATTGCAGCCCGAAAATCCAGGCGTAACTCTCCAACATCTGGAAGCCGGTATTCGCCGGATCGAACCGGATCAGCACGAAAAGCGAGATCACGAAAGTGGCCGTGGTCGCAAACAGCGCCGTCCACTTGGCATTCATCTGTGCTGCGGCATCATCCCCCCGCAGGAACAGCGCCAGCACCAGTGCCGCCACCGCCGGGATCAGGGTGATGACCGAAAGCAGGTTATCCATCAGTTTGCCCCTCCGCCCAGTGTCATCCAGGTGATGAGCAAGCCAATTCCCAGAACCATCGCAAACGCATAATGGAAGATGTATCCCGATTGCGCCCGCCCGGCGAGGCGCGTGAAATAGGGGATGATCCCCATGGCCACGCCATTGATGCTGCCATCAATCACATCGCCATCCCCGCGCTTCCACAGAAACCCGCCCAGCCATTTGGCAGGCCGCACGAACACCCAGTCATACAACTCGTCAAAGTACCATTTGTTCAGCAGGAACTGATACAGCGGGGCCTGCTGTGCCGCCAGCCTTCCTGGCAGATCGGGCCTGCGGATGTAGAACTGGAACGCCAGCAGGAAGCCCAGGATCATCGCCACGAACGGCGAGACTTTGACCCAGGTCGGCGCCTCATGCGCGGCGTGGATCACCGTATTCTCGGGTCCCATGAAGATCGCACCCTGCGGGGCTGCCCCCGATATGCTGACCGGACCTGTGGCCACATCTGCCGCCGCCGCATCCGCATGACCCTCCGCCTCGGTCGCAGGGGCCGCCTCGCCTTCCGTCGCCGCGGCGCTATGATCCTCGGCCGTTGCCTCGCCCTCGTGATGCGCCGCTGCCTCCATGCCGAACCAGTCGCGCACCGCCTCTTCCTCGCCGAAGAAGACTTTGTACCACACCATGCCCGAAAATACCGCCCCGATCGCCAGCACGCCCAGCGGGATCAGCATGGTGCGCGGGGACTCGTGTGCATGGTCATGCGTATGATGATCGCCGCGCGGACGGCCGAAAAACGTCATGAACATCAGCCGCCAGGAATAGAAACTTGTCATGAACGCCGCCACCACCAGCAGCCAGAACGCATACTGGCTGCCGACCCAGGCGCTTTCGATCACTGCATCCTTGGACAGAAAGCCTGCAAACCCGATATGCGTCAGGGGAATCCCCACCCCCGTGATCGCCAGCGTCCCGATCAGCATCGCCGCGAACGTGTAGGGGATTTTCCGCCACAGCCCGCCATAGTTCCGCATATCCTGTTCATGATGCATCGCATGGATCACCGACCCCGCCCCCAGGAACAGCATCGCCTTGAAGAACGCGTGCGTGAACAGATGGAACATCGCCACCGAATAGACGCCGCAGCCCGCCGCCACGAACATGTAGCCCAGCTGCGAACAGGTCGAATAGGCGATCACCCGCTTGATGTCGTTCTGCACCAGCCCGACCGTCGCCGCAGGTCGAATAGGCGATCACCCGCTTGATGTCGTTCTGCACCAGCCCGACCGTCGCCGCAAAGAACGCTGTCGTTGCCCCGACCACGGTCACGAAGGCCATCGCTTCCGGCGCATATTCCATCAGGGGCGACATCCGGCACACCAGGAACACGCCCGCTGTCACCATCGTCGCCGCATGGATCAGCGCCGACACCGGCGTCGGCCCCTCCATCGCGTCGGGCAGCCAGGTGTGCAGGAACAGCTGCGCGGACTTGCCCATGGCCCCCACGAACAGCAGGAACGCAATCAGGTTCGCCGCATTCCAATCCGCCCACAGGAAACTGACATAGGTATTCGCAAGCGCAGGTGCCGCCGCAAACACATCCTCAAACCGGATCGAATCCGTCAGAAAGAACAGCGCGAATATCCCCAATGCATAACCGAAATCGCCCACCCGGTTCACCACGAACGCCTTGATCGCCGCCGCATTCGCACTCGGTTTGCGATAATAGAACCCGATCAGCAGATAGGATGCGACCCCCACCCCTTCCCAGCCAAAGAACATCTGCACCAGATTGTCAGACGTCACCAGCATCAGCATCGCGAATGTAAAGAATGACAGGTACGCAAAGAACCGCGCCTTGTAATGCTCGCCATCGCGCCAGTTGTCGTCATGCGCCATGTAGCCAAAGCTATAAAGATGCACCAGTGCCGACACCGAATTCACCACCACCAGCATGATCGCCGTCAGCCGGTCCAGCCGGATCGCCCATTCCGACCCGAGCGAGCCGCTCTCGATCCAGCGCATCAGGATGATCGGATCATCCGGGAAATCCCCCCCCAGAAAAATCACCCACGACAGTCCCGCCGCCAGAAACAGCAGCCCCGTGGCAATCACCTGCCCCGCCGTCTCGCCAATGAACCGCCAGCCGAAACCGCAGATCAGCGCGCCGATCAGGGGCGCAAAAAGGATGATCGTTGCCATGCCGGTTCAGCCCTTCATCACATTCACGTCTTCAACATCAATCGTCCCCCGCGTGCGGAAGAACACGACGAGGATCGCAAGCCCGATCGCCGCCTCTGCCGCCGCCACGGTGAGGACGAACATGGTGAAAATCTGCCCCGTGAGGTCCCCCAGATGGGTGGAGAACGCCACAAGGTTGATGTTGACCGCGAGCAACATCAGCTCGATCGACATCAGGATCACGATCACATTCTTCCGGTTCAGGAAGATGCCAAAGATGCCAATGACAAAAAGCGCCGCCGCCACCGTCAGGTAATGTTCCAGTCCAACCATTGTCCGTTCCCTCCGGGTCTCTTGCCCGTTGTCGTTTCGCGTCGCCCGAAGGCTGTGTTGTCAGTTCTGTGCACCCGCACTGTCGGGGTAGAACA
>JAAFHS010000164.1 GCA_013298485.1 Rhodobacterales bacterium | reverse complement strand
GGTCTCGAACCGCATGTCGACGCCCAATTCCCGCGCACGGGCCTGAAGCAAGATCAGCATAGCTTTGCGGCCAATGCCTGCAAAACCGTGCCCTCCCGACACCGTGCGCACGCCGTTATGCACCACGGCAATGTCATCCCAATAGGCAAAGTTGCCACGTATCGCTTCGGTGCTGACAGGATCGTTCTTCTTCATGCGCCCCAGCGCGTCATCCGACAGCACCACGCCCCAGCCGAAGGTATCGTTGGCCTTGTTACGCTCCATCACGACAATCTCATGCGCGGGGTCGCGCAGTTTCATCGAAATTGCGAAGTAAAGACCGGCGGGTCCACCGCCCAAGCAAAGAACCTTCATGGCCATTCCTCCAATATGTGTTGAAGCCAGAGTTACACCGGCACAAAACAATTTCAAGCTTGAAGTTTCTGACTTGAAGTTTTGTGACTTGAGTGCTCAGTATCAGTTATGGAGCATTTGATCATCACACATCACCGGGCTTGGGTGCAAATCACCCTGAACCGACCCATTGTAAAGAACGCGTTGAACACCGCCGTTCTGGCCGCCTTGGCCGATGCGCTATTGCATGCAGGCGCAGATCCCATGGTACGCTGCGCGCTGATCCACGGGGCCGAGGGCAACTTTGCGGCTGGTGCCGATATCGCGGAAATCGAATCCAAGACCACCGCCGAGGGCGCGGTTGATCCGCGCAAGGCATATTGGGCCAGCATCCGCGCCTTTTCCAAACCGCTTATCGCTTCCGTCGACGGCTTTGCGCTAGGGGGTGGGTTCGAACTTGCCTTGATGGCCGACTTGATTGTGCTGGGGGAAAGTGCGCGACTGGGCTTGCCCGAAACCAACCTTGGCCTGATCCCCGGTGCGGGTGGAACACAGCGGTTGATGGCGCTTGTAGGCAGGGCGCGGGCGACCCGCATGGTGCTGACCGGCGAGATCATTGACGCCACAACTGCCTTTAACTGGGGCATCGGGTCTTATCTTGCCGCCGGGTCTGCCCTGCCCGATGCAATGGCTTTGGCCGAGAAAATAGTCCTGCGGGCGCCTTTGGCCCTTCAGGCTGCAAAGGCTGCCTTGGTGCAGGGTGACGAGGCAGCACACGCCTATGCGCTGGAACGCAGCAGATTTGAATCTCTGTTGGATACTGCTGACAAGGCAGAAGGCATTCGCGCCTTCCGCGAGAAACGCAAACCCGATTTCAGGGGGGAGTGATGGCAACAATCGGCGTTGTGGGCCTTGGCGCTATGGGTCTTGGAATAGCGCAAGTCTTTGCTGCGGCAGGATTTACGACCATCGCCACCGACGCCCACGGCCCTGCCCGCGATTCTACTATCAAGCGGATGTCTGAAAGTTTGGCCGCCCGCGTCGCCGCAGGCAAGCTGTCCGCGGCTGACCGAGATTACACGCTGGCGAACCTGAAAGTGGTGGAAACGCTTGCCGATTTCGCGCCTTGCGATCTGGTGATAGAGGCCATTGTAGAACGCGCCGATGCCAAGCAGGCGCTGTTCGTCCAGCTTGAATCCATCGTCGCAGGCACCACAATCCTTGCCACAAACACCTCGTCCATCTCTGTGGCGACGATCGCCAGCACTGCAAAGATTCCCGAACGCATCCTTGCCATGCACTTCTTCAACCCGCCAACCGCGATGAAGCTGGTAGAACTCGCCCCCCACAGTAGCACCTCTGCCGATGCGCTGGCCCTTGCCCGTAGTTTGGCCGAGGTGGCAGGGAAAACTGTGGTTCAATGCCCCGACCGCCCCGGTTTCATCGTTAACCGCTGTGCGCGACCCTATTACGGCGAGGCGCTGGCCTTGCTGGAAGAAGGCGTTACCGCAACCCATATCGATGCCGCGATGCTGGCGGCAGGATACCGGCTTGGCCCCTTTGCGCTGATCGACCTGATCGGCGCCGACATCAATCTAGCAGCGACCCTTGGCCTTGGCGCCGCGATGAACAACCACCCGCGCTATTACGCCTTTGCCGCCCTGCGGGGTCAGGTCGCGGCGGGACATCTGGGCCGCAAGTCCGGTCAGGGCTTTACTTTTCCCGCCAAGACCGACGCCGCCGCCGATCCCGCTATCGTGTTGCGCATCGAGGCTACCCTTGTGAACGAGGCGGCATGGTTGCTGGCCGAAGGCGGCACGTCGGCGCAAGGCATTGATACAGCAATGCAACTTGGCCTCAACTTCCCGCGCGGCCCGTTTCAGGCGCTGGCGCAGCATGGCAAGCCTACAATCCTTGCCACCCTAGCCGATCTGGAAGCCGCGGCCCCCCCGTTTCTGAAAACACGCTATTTGCCCGCGCCAGCCTTGGAGATATCATGAACGAAGTCTACCTTTGCGCCGCTCGCCGTACCCCGATCGGGCGCTATGCTGGCATCCTGTCAAATGAGCGTCCCGATGATCTGGCCGCCCGCGTGATCGACGGACTTTTGGATTTGCACAGTGTTCCGGTGGACGAAGTGATTTTCGGCTGCGCCAATCAGGCGGGCGAGGATAACCGTAACGTCGCCCGTATGGCTGTGCTTTTGTCGCGCCTGCCGCAAACCGTTCCCGCTTTGACCGTCAACCGACTTTGCGCCAGCGGCCTTGATGCCATCATCGCAGGCGCCCGCACCATCCGCGACGGCGCTGCCGAGATCATCATAGCTGGTGGTGTTGAATCGATGTCTCGCGCACCCTTTGTAATGCCCAAGGCTAACCACGCCTTCGCCCGTGCGCCCGAAATTCACGACACCACGATCGGCTGGCGGTTCATTCATGCGCGCATCGCAAAACTCTACGGCGTTGAATCCATGCCGGAAACCGCCGAGAATGTCGCGGCGGAATATGGCATCTCCCGCGCCGATCAGGATGCCTTCGCGCTGCGCAGCCAAAGCCGCTATGACGCTGCATGGCATGCCGCCGACATCCTGCCGGTTTCCGTATCGGGCCGCCCGGGCGATAGCGTTGCAACCACAGACGAACACCCCCGTCCCTCGACACTTGACAAGTTGTCCGCCCTCAAGGCGCCCTTCCGCGCGGGCGGCACTGTCACTGCGGGAAATGCCTCTGGTGTAAACGACGGCGCTGCTGGGGTGATCTTGGCCTCTGCCGCCGCCGTGAAACGCCACAATCTGACGCCCCTTGCCCGAATTGGCGCGGCAGCCTCGGCCGCAGTCGCCCCGCGCATCATGGGTATGGGCCCGGTGGCGGCATTGGCAAAACTGACTGCCCGCACCGGCATTACCGCGCGGGATTTCGACGTGATCGAGTTGAACGAGGCCTTTGCCGCGCAAGCCCTGGCCTGCACCCGGGCCTGGGGCTTGGCCGATGACGCAGCCCATGTGAACACCTATGGCGGCGCGATCAGTATGGGCCACCCCTTGGGTGCCACGGGCGCGCGGATCGCTGGGGCCGCTGCCCGCAGATTATACGAGACGCAGGGCAAGCACGCCCTTGCAACCCTATGTGTCGGCGTCGGCCAAGGCGTGGCGTTGGCCCTTCATGCGGTTTAAGATCTCTGCCAAAAAGCGTAAATATCCGAAGCCCGCCCCACGCATGTGGCCGGTCGCCCGTCGTCAGTCCTGATAGCCGTAGCCCTTGGCCGCCCTTAGGGTGTCACGGGGCGACAGGCCATATCGCGCGCGGTAGCTTTCGGAAAACCGTCCGAAATGCGCAAAGCCCCAGCGCAGCGCAATGTCTGTGACATACCCCGCCCCTGCCACCAGATCACCATGCGCCTTTGCCAGCCGCAGATCACGCCAGAAGCCCAGGGGCGTGGTGTTGCGGTGCTGGCGAAAGGCAATTTGCAGCCCGCGCGGGCTGATCCCCGCTGCGGCGGCAATATCCTCAAGCGTCAAGGACCGATCCAGATGCGCCTCAATATAGGTTTCGGCCAGCCGCAAGTGCCTTGGCCGTGGAACGGCGCGACGGCGACCTAGATGGGCCTCATAATCATGGCGATGTGCAGCTAAAAGGCCCGACAGCACCGCCGATTCTACGGCCCGCCCGGAAAGCCCTGCCCCGATCGGGCTGCTGCCCGCATCGGTTTCGGCCACCAGAAACAGCACCAGACGACGTAGCGCAGCACCTGCGCCTTGGGTCAAATCCAAAGCGCCCGAAAAAGTCAGCGGCCGGTCTGCATGCGCGCCAAGCTGCGCCGAAAGATGCTCCATCATGGCGCGGCGGTCGATCTGCACCAACACTTGCCGTGTGCCTTCCTCCCAGATCATCGTGGTGGGAAGGTGCGGGTTCAGCACCGCCGCAGCTTTCGGACTAGAGTAGTAATGCTGATCGCCGTTCACAATCGAAGCACCGCCTGACAGCGGAATTTGCAACAAGTAGAACCGCTCTATCTCACCGGGCGCTATCAGGGTCTTCGCACCATATTGGATGTAATTCAGGCTCAGCCGCTCGCCCGACAGATGATGCTGGCGGGCGTCGATCTGCCCGCGACCGATCCGGTCCAACCTATGCGGGCAGAACACCTCCGCGACACGCGCCCGCGCCTCGTCCAAGTCGGTCGAGTGGAACAAAGCATGGGCAGCCAAAGGGGGCGCGTGCGGGGCGGGCAGCATAGCCAATCTCCGAATGGATTGGCAAAGCCTATCACGGTTTCATCAAATGCAAGCCTGCCCATGACGATTTTTTCGTTTTCCGGATAGTCGCCCCGTTTGCCGGATAGCGCGGGGGCGATCTTGGGCGGACGCTGCTTTGAACTTAAAGCATCAGGAGGAAGCATGCGCGGATTATCAGGCAAGGTTGCGATCGTTCCGGGCGGGGCCACCAAGATAGGTCAAGCAGTCGTAGCGGCGTTCCGCGCGGCAGGTGTGCGGGTGATGGTGGGCGATATCGCGCCCGCACCGGAATCGGAAGGCGTGGCCTTTCAGCTTTGCGATCTTCGCGACGATGCCCAGATTGCGGCGCTGGTGGCGGCAACGAAAGCAAAATTCGGACGCGTTGATTTTCTGGTCAACGTAGCCTGTTCTTATCTAGATAACGGTACGGCAACGACGCGGGCCGATTGGCTGACCGCGCTGGACATCAATATCGTGGGCTCCGTCATGCTGATGCAGGCCGCTCAGGCAGAGCTGGCGGCCACCCGCGGAGCGATTGTGAACTTTGGGTCGATATCTTCGCGCGTGGCACAGACCGGGCGCTGGGTTTATCCCGTCTCAAAGGCCGCGATTTTACAACTGACGCGCAATCAGGCGATGGATCTGGCCCCGCTTGGTATCCGCGTCAATGCGGTCAGTCCCGGCTGGACATGGTCAAACATCATGGACCAGTTGACGGGCGGCGACCGGGCCAAAACCGATGCGGTGGCCGCGCCGTTTCATCTTTTATGCCGCGTAGCCAACCCTGAAGAAGTCGCGAGCGCGGTACTGTTTCTATGTTCCGACGAAGCCAGCTTTATCACCGGAACGGATATCTGTGTGGACGGCGGCTATACTGCTATGGGACCGGAGCAAGCCGTTGCAGCGATACCAAAGTTGATGAGCTAGCCGGCCCCAAAAATGGCTCGCGGCTGCGTGAAAAAATATAAAATCAGGGAGAAGCAAATGAGAAAGATTACCATAGTCGGAGGAGGGCAATCGGGCTTGCAGCTTGGGATCGGCCTACTGAAGTCCGGGCATGGGGTGCGGATTGTTCAAAACCGTACGGCCGAGCAAATCGCGACGGGCAAGGTTCTGTCCAGTCAGTGCATGTTTTCCAACGCCGTGCAGCATGAACGCGATCTGGGGATCGACTTTTGGTCGGCGACTTGCCCGCCCGTCGAAGGCATCAACTTTATTGTACCAAACCCAGACGGGTCTGGAACCAAGGTAATCGACTGGGCCGCGCGGCTGGACAGCAACGCCTATTCGGTCGACCAGCGGGTAAAAATCCCGCGCTGGATGGCCGAGTTCCAGGCCCTTGGCGGGCAACTGGTGATTGCCGATGCAGGCATTGCCGAAATCGAAACCTATGCCGCGCGCGACGATCTGGTGATCGTGGCATCTGGCAAGGGCGAGGTCGGCGCGATGTTCACCCGTGATGCCGAGAAATCTGCCTATGACAAGCCGATGCGCGCGCTGGCATTGACCTATGTCACGGGCATGACGCCGCGAGAGACGCATTCGGCGGTAGAGTTCAACCTGATCCCCGGTGTGGGTGAGTATTTTGTCTTTCCCGCGCTGACAACCACTGGTCCCTGCGAGATCATGGTTTTTGAAGGGGTCCCCGGTGGCCCGATGGATTGTTGGGCCGATGTGAAAACCCCCGAGCAGCATCTTGCGAA
>JAAFHS010000162.1 GCA_013298485.1 Rhodobacterales bacterium | reverse complement strand
GCCACCCTCATCGCGACAATCCGCACCGCCAGCGAGATGCGCCCCCCCACCATCATCCGCGCCATCTGGTCGCGGCCCAGCTGATCCGTGCCCATCGGATGCGCCCAGCTGGGGCCGAGGTTGCGTGATTTGAACATCTTGACCGCATCGCTTTCGATGAAGTTCGGATCAATCCGCCACAGCCACGGCCCGACCACCGCGAACAGCACCAGGGCCGCCAGCACAAAGATCGCGGCCATCGCCCCTTTGTGTTCGCGGAACTGTGCCCAGACCTCGCGCCACAGGGATTGGGGTTTTGCAATCGCCTCAGTCATAGCGGATTCTCGGGTCAAGAATGCCGTAAAGCACATCGGCGATCAGGTTGAAGACAACGATCAGCACCGCAAAGATAAAGGTCAGGGTCTGCAGGGCCGGCAGATCGCTCGACTTGATCGAATCGATCACATAAGCCCCGATGCCGTTGATGGAAAACACGGTCTCGGTAATGATCGCGCCCCCGAAAATCGTGGGAATGCCAAGCGCGATCACCGTCACCACCGGGATCAGCGAATTGCGCAACACATGTTTCAGAACCACCACACGCTCGCTCATCCCCTTGGCGCGCGCCGTGCGCACATAATCCTGCCCCAGGTTTTCCAGCATCGAGGCGCGGGTGAAGCGGCTGATCTCGGCCGCGTTGAACAGGGCCAGAACGGCAACCGGCATCACCATCTGGCGGACCTGTTTCCAGAAACTGGCCCAATCCGTCACATCCAGCGTCGTATCATAGACCGACGGGAACCATTGCAGATTGATCGAAAAGATCACGATCACCAGAAGCCCGGTAAAGAACGTGGGCACCGAATAGCCGACAAGGGCGACGAAGGTGCCGACCTGGTCGAACCACGAATATTGCCGGTAGGCCGAATAGACGCCGATCGGCACGGCGATCACAATGGCCAGCAGATAGGCGGTCCCAATCACCGTCATCGTCTGCGGCAGGCGCTGGCCGATCACATCGAATACGGGCGAGCGTGACTTCCACGACAGGATGCGCGGTGCCCCCTGTGCCAGATCAGTGCCGAACCAGCTGTCGATCATATAGGCAGGCTCAATGATGAAGAACTGCTTCAGCCACAGGAAATAGCGCACGAACAGCGGATCATTGGCCCCCATGGCATCCAGCATCTTGACCCGCACATCAGGGGGTATCGTCAGCGGGATTTGCGACATCGGGCTGCCGGGGGCAAGGTCGACGATCAGAAAGATCACCAGACTGATCAGCAGAAGCGTCGGTATGGCAAACAGTAACCTGCGGATGACAAATGTCAGCATACGGGGGGGTGCCTCGGCTCGGATCGTCAGGGATTTCGGGGGTGGATGGGCAGTATTGCCCATCCTACATGGTCAGGCGGGTTGCGTAGGATGGGCAATACTGCCCATCCTATGCGATGCGATCGGTACTGTAGGATGGGCAATACTGCCCATCCCACGGGCCAGGATCACTTCACGCGGAACCAGTCGGCGACGTTCCACATTTCGCTGTCCCACGGGTTGATGGCAACGCCACCCAGCGTGTTGGAATGCGCCGACAGCGTGCCGCGATGCACCAGCGGCAGCATGGTCATGCTGTCTTTGGTCATCAGGTCATTCAGCTTTTTCGCAATCTCGCCGCGCGCGGCGGGATCACGTTCCGCACTCAGCTGTGCGATCAGCGCATCATATTCCGGGTTGCAGAACCGGTTGATGTTTTCGCCCTGCCACTGCGATTCAGGCTTTGGTGCCTTGTCGCAGGTGTAGTTGGCCAGATAAACCTCCGGGTCCGTCCCATCAAAGTTGTTGGCGTACATTTCCACATCCGCATAGAACTTCTGGAACGTATCGGGGGAACCCGCATCGCCGCCGAAGAACACGTCCGGATCAATCGCCTTCAACTCCACTTCGACACCCAGTTCCGTCCACCAGCCCTTGATCAGCGCCTGGAAATCCTGGCGGATCGGGTTCACCGTCGTCTGGTACAGGATCGTCAGCTTGCGGCCATCCTTTTCGCGGATGCCGTCGCCGTCGCTGTCAACCCAGCCTGCGGCCTCCAGCATCGCCTGCGCGCCTGCCATGTCCTGCGCGATGCAGCCCGTGTTGTCCGAGGCATACAGCGCCGGGGCCGGCACCAGATTGCAGGTCGGCGCACCGCCCGCGCCATAGCCGATATCCACCAGAACCTGACGGTCAATCGCCATCGACAGGGCCGTGCGCACCGCGATATCCGACAGGATCGGATGCGGATGGGCCGCCGTCGAACGCTCGCCTTCCGGCAGATCCGGCGACGGGTCGGTCAGGTTGATCTCGATCCGCTCCACCAGCGTGCCGAAGGCCACGACGAACTGCCCCTTGCCTGCCGCCGTCATCGCGGCCTGCGCATCCGGGGCGATCTGCGTGTTCCAGGCATAATCGAACTCACCCGTTTCCATCACGGCGCGGGCCGAACTCATCGCATCCGCACTGCCCTTGATCAGGGCGGTGGCAAAGGCGGGCTTGGCCGGATCACGGTATTCGGGGTTTGCTTCCATCTCCACCGTGTCATCCACGGCAAAACCCGTCACGCGGTAGGGCCCGGTGCCCACGGGCCCTGTATTCTGCGCCGTGCAGGTGGGGGCCGCGGCCCCGAGGCAGGCTGCAAACTGCGCCTGCTGGATGATCGGCGACTGGCTACCGACAAAGGCGTTGAACGGGTTCGGTTTCGGTGCCGTAAAGGTCACCTTCACCGTCAGATCATCAACCGCCTCGACCGAGGCGATCCCGTCGAATTTCGACAGCTGCGCGCAGCCGCCTGCCGGGTCCATGCAATAGTTGGCGGTGAACACCACATCGGCCGCCGTGAAGGGCGTGCCATCCGACCATTTCAGGCCGGGGATGATTTTCCAGGTGACGGTGGTCAGGTCTTCCGAAATGCCGCCGTTCTCCACGCTCGGGATTTCGGTCACAAGGCGCGGAAAGATCGTGCCCGTGGTATCAAAGCTGGCCAGCGGCTCGATGATCATCGAGGCGGCGTAGATATCCTTGGTCCCGCCCGACAGGTAGGGGTTCAGGATTGACACGGCCTGCGGGAACGTGATGTTCAACTGACCATCCGTGCCGCGTTCCGCGTAGGCGGCGGGGGTAAAGGCCAATGCGGCCACGGCCCCCAAAAGGGCGGTTCTCAATGTCATTTTGACACTCCTTGCTGGTTGGGCTCGGTCACCTCGACGCTGCCGGTTGATCCGGCAGTCGGTGTTGTAAACAGATGGCAGGCGACCTTGCGGCCCGGCTCCGCCTCGATCAGGGCAGGGCGTTCGGTCCGGCAGCGGTCAAATACCTGCGGGCAGCGCGTGCAGAAGGTGCAGCCCTTGGGCGGGTTTGCGGGCGATGGCACATCGCCTTTCAGGATGATGCGCCGCCGCGTCGCCTCGCGTGCGGGGTCTGCCTCGGGTACCGCAGACAGCAGTGCCTTTGCATAGGGGTGCAGCGGATTGGCATACAGCGCATCGCGCGGCGACAGCTCCACGATGAGGCCCAGATACATCACCGCCACCCGGTCCGCGATATGGCGCACCATCGACAGATCATGGCTGATGAACAGATATGTCAGGCCCAAGTTGTCCTGCAGATCCTCCAGCAGGTTCACCACCTGCGCCTGGATCGACACATCAAGTGCGGCAATCGGCTCGTCGCAGACGATGAACTTGGGGTTCAGGGCCAGCGCCCTTGCGATCCCGATGCGTTGCCGCTGCCCGCCCGAAAATTCATGCGGGAAGCGCCGCGCAAACCGGCGGTTCAGCCCGACTGCATTCATCAGTTCGTAGACGCGCTCCAGCTGCGTCGCGGCATCCCCGGTGGTGTGTTCGCGCAGCGGCTCGCCGATGATTTCTGCCAGCGTCATGCGCGGGTTGAGGCTGGCCTGCGGGTCCTGAAACACCATCTGCATCGTCGGCCGCTTCAGGCGCAGCGCCTCGGGCGACAGGGTGGCGATATCGGTCCCGTCAATCGTGACCGACCCCGCCGTCGGATCATAAAGGCGCAACAGCGTGCGCCCCACGGTCGATTTCCCGCAGCCGGATTCACCCACCAGCCCCAGTGTTTCGCCCGGCATGATGTCGAAACTGACCCCGTCCACCGCCTTTACGTCGCCCGTATGGCGACGGAAAATCCCGGAATAGATTGGAAAGTGCATCTTCAGGTCGCGCACCTGCACCAGCGGCGTCGGTGTTGCGCGCGCATCAAGCATCGCCTGCCCCCGCCGTCCAGTGACACGCCACATCATGACCCTGTCCCACCGCCGCCCCGTCAATCGCCCGCCGCTGCGGGTTTTCCGCCTCGCAGCGCGCATGCGCATGCACGCAGCGCGCGCGGAACTGACAGGCCTCCGGTTCGGCCATGATGATCGGCGGCTGGCCTTCGATCACCTGCAGCCGTGCCGCCCGCGCCCCGCCCAGTTTCGGGATCGTCTTCAGCAGGGCGCGCGTATAGGGGTGCTGCGGGTTGGCGAACAACTCCCGCACCGGGGCCTGTTCCACGACCTGCCCGCCATACATCACCATCACCCGGTCCGCGATGCCCGCAATCACGCCCAGATCATGCGTGATCCAGATGATCGCCATGCCCAGCTTCTGGCGCAGATCCTTGATCAGCTCGATGATCTGCGCCTGGATCGTCACATCCAGCGCCGTCGTCGGCTCATCCGCAATCAGCACGTCAGGATCGCAGGATAATGCAATCGCGATCATCACGCGCTGGCGCATTCCCCCTGAAAACTGATGCGGATAGGCGCGCAGCCGCTTTTTCGCATCCGGAATACCCACCAGTTCCAGCAATTCCGCCGCGCGCACTGAGGCTTGCGCCTTTGTCATGCCCATATGGCGGATCAGGGGTTCGGCAATCTGATGGCCGATCGTGAACACCGGGTTCAGGCTGGTCATCGGGTCCTGGAACACGAACCCAACCTTCGCCCCGCGCACCTCACGCAGGGCATCCACCCCGATCGTCAGGATATCCTGCCCGCCCAGCCAGACCTGCCCCCCCCGCACATCCGCCGGTGGCGATGGCAGCAGCCCCAGCAGCGACATCATCGTGACCGATTTGCCCGATCCGCTTTCCCCCACCACGCCCAGCAACTCGCCGGGGCGCAGATGAAAGCTGACCGTGTTCACGGCATGAATATCGCCCCCGCGGGTGCGGAAAACGGTTTTAAGACCCCTCACATCAAGGACAGGCTGTGCCCCATCGGGCATATGGACGCTCCCCAGGTCGGTTGCTCGGGTGTCTTTGGCAATGCCCGCCCCGATTGAATCACATGCTGCACCGTTTTTGATCGCGCAGTCCAGCGTCTTTCGTGTCATGACCCCGCGTTACATCGGCAATCAAACGCCGACCCTTGCCCTTTGTCGCCCGTGGCAGCAGTCTGGCACGCATATGGAGCACGCCATGCACAACACCCTGACCCCGCGCGCGATTCTGGATCGGCTGGTGGCCTTTCCCACGGTCAGCCGCGACAGCAACCTTGATCTGGTCGACTGGGTCGAAGACTACCTGCGCGGTCACGGCATTACCTGCGGCCGCCAATGGTCGCCCGACCGCACCAAGGCCGGTCTTTACGCCCATGCAGGCCCCATGGTGCCAGGCGGCGTCGTGCTATCCGGTCATTCCGATGTCGTCCCCGTCGATGGCCAGAACTGGGCGACCGACCCCTGGACGGTAGTTGAACAGGACGGCCGTCTTTATGGCCGTGGCACCTGCGACATGAAGGGGTTCGATGCCCTTGCCATCTGGGCGCTGGTTGATGCCGCGCAGCGCAACCTCGGCCGCCCCCTGCAACTCGCGCTCAGCTATGATGAAGAATTGGGCTGCACTGGTGCGCCCCCCCTGATCGACGCCATGCAGGCCCTGCCCAAAGCCGCCACCGTCATCGTGGGGGAGCCGTCGCGCATGCGTGTCGTCACCGCCCACAAGGGCGGCGACGGCGTCAAGGTTCATGTGCGCGGGCATGAGGTGCATTCCTCCCTGCTGCATCAGGGCGTCTCCGCGATCATGGAGGCGGCACGCCTGATCCAATGGGCAAACGACCAGAATGCGGCGATCCAGGCCCGCACCCCCACGGCCCTGGCCGCGCTGTTTGATCCCCCCTTCACCACGCTTCATACCGGGCTGATCTCTGGCGGCACTGCCGAAAACATCACAGCGGGCGATTGCCATTTTTCCTTTGAATACCGGTTAGTTCCGGACGAAACTGCAAGCGACTGGCTGGCCCGTTTCCGCGCCGAATGTGCCCGGGTGGAACGCGGGATGCAAAAGATCGCCCCCACCTGCGGCATTGA
>JAAFHS010000163.1 GCA_013298485.1 Rhodobacterales bacterium | reverse complement strand
CGGCAGCCGTGTAACCGCCCGCATCAGAATGGCCGTCGTGCCGCGCGACCCCGTCGATCCTGCCACGATCACCGGGTCTGCCGGCGGGGCCGCCCCCCAGTCCGTCACCAGCCGTTCCACCACCATGCGCTGCCGCGCCTCGACATCCGGGGCCGCATCTGTCGCGAAATACCCCGCGATGATCCCGATGAAATCCTGTGTCCGCTTCCAGTGTTCGGAATGGCCCGACACATCCAGCCCGGCCACCGTTTCGGGGGCCACCCCTTCGCCCCGCATCTCGTCCATCAGGGCGGCAAGGCTGTCCGCCAGATCAAACACGGTCGACCGCGCCGCAAGCGTCGGCTCGCGGTCCAGCAGCGCCCCAATCAGTTGCGACAGTTCCAACCGGCGGCGCAGCGCGGGCACGGCGACGGGCACGTCATGATAGATCGCATCGCGCGCCAGATCCGTCACCAGCCGGATTTTCGGCAGAAGGCCGGCATCGCCATCTGTCAGATGTGACAGGATCGCCCGCCGCATCCGCTGCGTGTTCACAAACAGGGTCACGCGTGCCATCGCCTCGGGTGGCTGTCCCGCCATCCGCGCCCGCAAACCGCGCACGAACTGCCGTGGGAAATCTGCGCCGGGCGGCAGGCCGAACACCCCCCTCATCATTGATCCCCGCCCAACATCTGTTCGGCCAACGTGATCCCGGCAGGTGATCCCACGTCGCACCAGCCGCCGTCATGGACCAGTCCGAACGCACGCTCCGCCGCGATCATGCGGTCCCACAGCCGGTTCAGGGAAAACACATCCTCGGCCACATCATGCAGCCCGTCGGTCTTCAGGATTTGTGCGCCGAGATACACATGATCCTCGCCACCCCGCCCCCGCCCGATCCGCCCCGCCCCCGACAGGGTGAAATCTGCGTGCCCCGCATGCCCGGTTGCCCTTTGCGCGGGCAACAGCAGCAGCAGGCCATCCATCACATCGGGATTCCAGGCCGCCATCAGCTGCGACAGCGGGTTCGCACCCGTCCACACCGCATCGGTATTCAATGTCAGCACGGGGCCGGGCCCAAGCAGTGGCAGTGCGTGCCGCAATCCCCCGCCTGTCTCCAAAATCATCGCGCGTTCATCCGAAAACTGCAGGCCCGCCCGCCCGGCCAGATGCGTCACGATCTGATCGCCCCGGTAATGCAGGTTGACGACGATGTGCCTGATACCCGCCTCGTCTGCGACGGCCAGCGCATGATCGATCAATGCGCGCCCGGCCACGGGCACCAGAGGCTTCGGGCGATCCGCGGTCAGCGGCCCCATCCGTTTGCCAAAACCGGCGGCGAACAGCATCAAGGGCATCATTCGGTACGTCCCGCCTGTGCTGCGATCTTGCCCAGCACATCTGGCGATGGCCTTGGCAGCAGGTCATCGCAAATCCGCGCCAAAGGCCGCAGGGCAGGGTGGGCAAGATTGCCCTGCAGATGCGCCCAGACGCGGGGGATCAGGTGCAGGTAGCCGGATTTCCCGCCCACAAGGCAAAGCCGCGCGAAAATGCCGATGATCCTGAGGGCACGCTGTGCCCCCCAGACGGCATAGGCAAGATCAAACCCCTGTTCAGGCACCCCAGTCGCCGCGCAGAACTGCTGCTTTGCGCGCAGGACGGTGGCCATCCCCACATCCCGCCGCGCATCCTGCAGCAGCGATACCAGATCGTAGACCGGGTGCGCCATCTGGGCGAGTTGGAAATCCAGCAGGCCCGCCCGTGCCGCACCCGCGCGACCGGGCAACCAGATCAGGTTTTCGGCATGATAATCACGCAGCACCATGACACGCGGTCCGTCGCCATGGCGCGCGATCAGATCGACAAGGCACTGGACAAACCCCGTGGTATCAATGCGCAGGCCCGTTGCCGCAAAGCGATACCAATCCAGCGCGAAGGCCGCCGCCTTTGCCCAGTCTGCGGCCCCAAGATCCGGTATGCCCGCCAGCGGCGGCGCGGACTGCAATGTGATCAGGGCGTCAGTCGCGACCGTGTAAAGAGGCATCTCTTTCGCCGGATCATCGCCGATCACCCGGGCAAAGACGGCATCGCCGAAATCCTCCAGCAGCAGAAACCCTGCTGTCAGGTCCTTGGCCAAAAGCCGTGGCGCGGAAAGGCCGATGCCCAGCAGATGATCGGCCACCGCCAGAAAGGCCGCCGGATCGTCACCTTTGCCGGGGGGTGCATCCATCAGCACGGCCCGGCGGTCTGCCAGGGTTAACCGTTCATAGCTGCGGTCCGATGCATCGCCCGCCAGAAACCGCCGCGCCGCATCGCCCCAGCCCGCGGATTGCAGAAAAGCTGCCTTGGCGGCATCACGGTCAGGCATGGTCGCGCCCCGCCCGGTCGGCAAAGGCCGCGGCGCGCGCGACAAGATGGGCAGACCCCGTGGCAGTTACTGTCCGGCTGTCATCCAGGATCGCAAACGCTAACCGCAGGGCAGGCGTCGCTCCACGGTTTCCCAGCCGCTCTGGCCATTCGATCAGGCAGATGGCTGTCCCCATCGCCTCATCCAACCCCAGTTCCACCGCCTCATCCGGGTGGCCCAGCCGATAAAGATCGGCATGAACGATCCGGTCCGGATCCTGCCCATAGCTTTGGATCAGCGTGAAGGTCGGTGATGGGATATCCGTCACATCCGGGTGCCGCGCGCGAATGACGGCGCGGGCGAAATGGGTTTTCCCCGCGCCGATGCCCCCCGACAGAAAAACGGTATCGCCGGGGCGCAAGGCCGCCGCCATCCACTGCCCGAACAGCGTTGTCGCGTCATCGTCTTGCAGAAACACCTTGGGGCTGTGATGGGACGCATGGATCATCCCCGCAGTTTGACGCGCAGCCCTGTCGGGCGCAAGCGGCTCTCGCCGTCAGGCCTGTCGCGCAAGCACCGGATGATTGATCTGACTGTCCGCCTCGGCCGCCACAAGGCCCGTCTGAAAAATCATGGCAACCGCCCCGCCGGGTAATGCCACACATCGGCAGCGCAGGGGCCGTCCATCCAGAAGCCGGATGTCATGCACACCGTCAGGAACCGCCTCACCCGTCACAATCGCAGCCTCCGCTGCAGCCCAGAACGGATGCGGCGCCGATTCAAGACGCCAGTAGTCGAACACGCCCGCGATCCCGCCGATCCCGACCAGCACATCCGGCTGTTCGGACCACAAAGGATGATAGGCCGCGTTGGTCAGAACAACCTGCCCGGTCGCCGAAAAGACAACAACCGCATCATCCACCAGATTGATTGCCGATCGCAGCACATCGAATTCCGCGCGGAACAACTGGTCGCGCGTGATCTGGTCCGTGATGTCATGCACCATCAGCGCCAGCGCGCCATTCGGATAGGGCCGCCCGATCACGCGGAATGTCCGGCCATCCGGCAGATGCCAGGGTTCGTCATAATCGCCGCGCAGGGCGGACGCCTCCAGATTGACCATCTGATGCCGCCATGACCGGTAATCCTTCGGTTCCGGGATCATCCGGCGGTCGCGCAACGCATCCAGCAGATTGAACAGTGTCGGTCGCGCCAGCAGAAAATCAATCGGCAGCCGGATCAGGTCGGCAAAGGCGGGATTGAACGTCTGCAGATTGCGCTGGGCGTCAAAGACAGCCAGGCCCGTCGACAGCTCCGCAAAGATATTCGTCACCGTGCGCTTGAACTCCACCAGTGCCGCCTCTGCTGAAACCGCATCATGGGCAGGCATCGCGTAATACAGACGGCTGCCGCCGCAGTCCCGTGTCACGATGTCATACATCCCCAGGCCCTGCGGCCCCGCACAGCGATGCGCCCATCGCGGATCAGCGGAGGTTGCCGGGTCCCATGCAAAAACGGATGGCAGCGGCCAGGCTGGCGTCAGACCACCCGACACCATTCTGGTGACCATCTCCATATAGGCGGCATTCGCTCAGATGATGTCGCCATTCTGCAACGCCCGCCAAATGGGAAACGGTGCGGCATTCGTCGCATCGCGCAAGTCCTGCAATTCGTGATCGAGTGCCTGAACCGTCAGGGCTCAACATAGCGTCCTTGGTCGATCAGCGTGATTTTGGTCAGCCCCCCGCGCGTTTCCGCCCGCAGGGCCAGCGCATCCCCCGCCGATGCGGTCAGCACCAGTGATCCCGTCACTGCAACCTGGGCCAGCCTGCCCGCCAGATTGTCGAATCGCGGTGACAACCGCTCCAGCAGCCCAATCCATGGCTCGTCAATCGATCGCGATCCTGACAGGAACTGGTAACCCGATGGCGTGGCGTCAACCAGCCGCTCGCCATCAAACAGAAAGACCGTCGCATCTTCGCCTTCGCGGAACAAGGTCGGGCGCGGGTCAGGCCCCGCCCGCAGTCGCAGCGCCGTCAGCAGGACCAATCCACCCAGCGCGGACAGCACCGCCGTCGCAGTCAGCCCCGACGCCAAGATCAGATTTTCCCACATTCCCGTCAGACCAGCCTTCGTTTCCCTGACGAACAACCTAGGGATGCTAGTCTTAACGGAGCGTTAACTCAGAACCATGTCAGATATCTTTCATCAGGCGCAGCGCATCATAGATCGCGGCATGGGTATTGCGCGCCTCAACCGCGTCGCCAATCCGGTACAGCCGGAACCCCGCAGGCCCGCCGTTCAACTTCTGCGCCCGTCCTTCGATCAAGGCGTCATAATCCACCGCACCCAGGTTTTCCGACAGCGGCTTCAGATCGAAATAGATCTCCGCCAACGGCTGCGTGCCATGGTTCACCACGATCTGGTCATACAGGGCCGTCTTTGCCAGCGGCATGTAATCCGACCCGATGGTAGCACGCAGCTGGTTGCCGTCGCGTGCGACACCCGTCAGGCGGTAGGTCACGGTAAAGGTCACCGCTTTGTCCTGCAGCGCCCGCATATAGGGCACAAGATTCATCGCCATCACATCCGGCGCGAAGGTCCGGTCCGGCGTCATCACCTCGACCACCGCACCGCTTTCGGCCAGCAGCTGTGCCGCCTGCAGCGCCGTATGATCGCCCGCATCATCGTAAAGCAGAACATTGCTGCCGGGTTTCACATCGCCCGACAGGATATCCCACGCCGATACCGTCAGATCATTGCCCGATTGCAGAATGTCTTTCTCCGGCATGCCGCCTGTTGCAATGATGACGATGTCGGGTGACAGCGCGCGCACATCGCCCGCCTCCGCCCAGGTGTTGAACCGGAATTCCACCTCCCGTGCCGCGCATTGCGCCATGCGCCAGTCGATGATGCCGATCATTTCCGCCCGGCGCTTGCTCTGCGCTGTCAGCCGCACCTGGCCCCCCGGATGCGCCGCTGCCTCGAACACCGTCACGGCATGCCCGCGTTCCGCCGCCACCCGCGCCGCCTCCAGCCCCGCCGGGCCCGCGCCCACGATCACCACGTTTTTCCGCACCGCCGCCCGCGCGATCACATGCGGCATCTCGCCCTCGCGCCCCGTTGCCGGGTTGTGGATGCACAGGGCCATGCCCCCCTGATAAATCCGGTCAAGGCAATAGGTCGCCCCCACGCAGGGGCGGATGTCATCCTCGCGCCCCTCGATGATCTTGCGCACGATATGCGGGTCCGCCATATGCGCCCGCGTCATCCCCACCATATCCAGCTGCCCCGAGGCCACCGCATAGCGTGCTGTTGCCACATCCGGAATGCGGGCTGCATGAAACGTCGGCATCCCGACCTCCGCCCGCATGCGGCCCGCAAAATCCAGATGCGGTGCCGACCGCATGCCTTGAATCGGGATCATATCGGTCATCGCGGGGTCGGTGTGGATACGCCCGCGGTTGATGTTCAGATAATCAACCTGCCCCGTTGCCTTGAACATATGGCCGATCTCGATCCCCATGTCCGGCGTGATGCCGCCCTCTTCCACCTCGTCCGGCGCAAAGCGCACGCCCAGGATGAAATCATCGCCCACGCTGGCGCGCACGGCGGCGATGATGTCCAGCGTCAGGCGCATCCGCGTGGCCAGGCTTTCGCCGCCATAGGGGCCGTCCAGATGGTTGGTCAGCGGCGAGATGAACTGATCCAGCAGATGGCCGTGGGTCATGATCTCGACCCCGTCGAGGCCTGCCGCCTTCATCCGTTCCGCCGCCGCCACAAAATCAGGGATGATCCGGGCGATATCCCAATCCTCCATCGGCTTCGGAAACGCCCGATGCGCCGGTTCGCGCTCTGACGTTGACGACACCACCGGCAGCCAGTCGCCCTTGTCCCACCGCGTCCGCCGCCCCAGATGCGTCAGCTGGATCATCACCGCCGCCCCCGCCTCATGGCAGTCATCCGCGATGCGCTTCATCCACGGAACCACTTCGT
>JAAFHS010000161.1:2629-6429 GCA_013298485.1 Rhodobacterales bacterium | reverse complement strand
CGGCGGCGCGGCAGTTTTCGGCATCGCCTTCGGCGGCCCGGGGTGGCGCGCTGGACTGGCTGGAACTGGAGAATCTGCCGCCGTCGCTGGCACCCCTGCTGATCGGGCTGGCGCCGGGCGGGGTGAGCGAGCCTGTGCAGGTGCCGGGTGCAGTGGTGGTGTTCCAGCTGCGCGATCTGGAAGAGACGGTGCGCCCTGCGGCCAGCGGCGTGCAGGTGGAATATGCGGAATACCTGATCGCCAATACCGAAGGGGTCGAGGCAGAGGTGGCACGGTTGCGCGCATCGGTGGACCGATGCCCGGCATTGTATGCCGAAGCACAGGGCCAGCCGGAGACGCAGCTGACGGTCAAGACGCAGCCCATGGCGCAGGTGCCGGGCGATGTCGGGCTGGAGCTGGCAAAGCTTGATCTGAACGAATCCTCGAGCGCGATCGTGCGGGGCGGCAACCGGGTGTTCCTGATGCTGTGCGGGCGCGTGGCGCTGCCACCCGAGCCGGAGATCGCGCTGGAGGGGGCGACACCAGCAGCGGATGCGCCCGAGGGTGAGGCCGCGGCGGCCCCCGAAGCGCCGCAGGGCCCGAACCGGGAGGCGGTGCGCACGGCACTGCTGAACCAGCGGCTGGCGGGGCTGGCGGACCGGGATCTGGCGGAACTGCGCGCCGAGGCGATCATCCGTGAGCCATAGGCCACCGGTTGCGCTGACCTGTGGCGAGCCTGCGGGGATCGGGCCGGAAATTGCGGTCAAGGCACGGATGGCACTGGGGCGCGATGTGCCGTTTTTCTGGATCGGCGATCCCCGGCATCTGCCGCGCGGCACGGCCTGCACGGAAATCAGTACAACGGCCGCGGCGCGGGATGTGCCCGACGGGGTGCTGCCGGTGCTGGTGCACCGTTTTGCCAGCGGCGTGGTGCCGGGGGTGGCGGACCCCGCGCATGCAGCGGATGTGATCGCGGTGATTGCGCGCGCGGTGGACCTTGTGATGCAAGGGCAGGCATCGGCAGTCTGCACGGCCCCCATCAACAAGAAGGCGCTGAAGGATGGCGCCAGGTTCGCGCATCCGGGGCATACGGAGTATCTGGCACATCTGGCAGGCGATGTACCAGTGGTGATGATGCTGGCCTGCCCTGCCCTGCGGGTGGTGCCTGCGACGATCCATATTCCGCTGGCGGAGGTGCCTTCTGCGCTGACGGCGGCGGGGCTGGAACAGGTGATCCGGCTGACGGCAGCGGGCCTGCAGCGCGATTTCGGGATTGTGCGGCCGCGCATCGCGGTGTCGGGTCTGAACCCGCATGCAGGCGAAGGCGGCGCGATGGGGAGCGAGGAGATTGCGTTTATCGCACCCCTGATTGCCCGGCTGCAGGCGGAAGGGTTCGATCTGCGCGGGCCACTGCCTGCGGATACGATGTTTCATGGCGCGGCAAGGGCGAGCTATGACGTGGCGATCTGCATGTATCACGATCAGGCGCTGATCCCGATCAAGACGATTGATTTTGCAGGCGGGGTGAATGTGACGCTGGGCCTGCCGTTCGTGCGGACCTCGCCCGATCATGGGACGGCGTTTGATATTGCGGGGCAAGGGATTGCGGATGCGACAAGCCTGATTGCGGCGTTGCGGATGGCACAAGATATGGCTGCGGCGCGATTGCGGTGAGCACCCGGGGGTTTCACACCCCCGGACCCCCGTGGGATAGTTGTGAACAGAGGAAGTTGATTGGGCACGATTGATGGGCTGCCGCCACTGCGTGACGTGATCCGTGACCATGATCTGGTGGCGAGGAAGGCGCTTGGGCAGAACTTCCTTTTGGATCTGAACCTGACGGCCAAGATTGCGCGGGCGGCGGGTGATCTGTCTGCTCATGACGTGCTGGAGGTGGGGCCAGGGCCGGGCGGGTTGACGCGGGGGTTGCTGGCGGAAGGCGCGCGGCGTGTGCTGGCGGTGGAGAAGGATGCGCGGTGCTTGCCTGCCCTGACTGAGATCGCGGCGGCCTATCCGGGGCGGCTGGCGGTGATCAACGGTGATGCGCTGGCGGTGGATGTGACAGCGCATCTGACCCCGCCGATCCGGATCGTGGCGAACCTGCCCTATAATGTGGGGACCGAGTTGTTGATCCGCTGGCTGACACCCGCCGTCTGGCCGCCGTTCTGGCAGAGCCTGACCCTGATGTTCCAGCGCGAAGTGGCGGAGCGGATCGTGGCAAAGCCGCGCACGGACCACTATGGACGGCTGGCACTGCTGGCGCAGTGGCGGGCGGAAGCGCGGATCGTGATGACGCTGCCGCCCGAGGCGTTCACGCCGGCCCCGAAGGTGCATTCGGCGGTGGTGCATCTGACCGCCCTGCCCGCCCCGCGCTATCCGGCGGATGGGGCCATCCTGCAGCGGATCACGGCGATGGCGTTCAATCAGCGGCGCAAGATGCTGCGGTCATCGCTGAAGGGGATGGGCGCGGATATCGAGGCGCGGCTGGTGGCGGCGGGCATCCCGCCAACCGCGCGGGCCGAGGAGATCGGGCTGGAGGCGTTCTGCGCCCTCGCCCGATCCTACGACTGATTACTCCGCAGTATCCGGGCCTGCATCACCCTTGGGCTTGCGCGGGCCACGCGGGCGGCGCGGGCCACGGTCGGCCTTGGGTGCCGCCTCTGCCTCGGCCAGGGCCGGGGTGACAGCATCCTGCACAGAGGCCGTCACCTGCGCCGCCGTACGGTCTTCGCGGCGGGGACGTTCGGGGCGTTGCTGCGAGTGGTGGACGGGTTCGGGGCGGGTCTCCTCGGGTGTTTCAACGAGGCCCAGATCATCATCCGGTTCGACCACATCAATCGCGGTCGGCGCGCGGTCGTCATAGCGGGTGTCGCGATCATTGCGGTCGGCACGGAAATCGCGGTTGTCGCGATTGTCCCGGAAATCGCGATCATCGCGCGGCTGGCGGTCGCGCGGTTGCTGGCCGCCCTGATGGCCATTCTGCCCTTGCGGCTGCCCCCCGCCATTGCCGTTCTGTCCGCCCTGCCCGTGTGGCTGCCCCTGTGGCTGCCCGCCCTGGCCGTATTGCTGCTGGCGTGCATCCTGTTCGGCGGCCATCTCGCGCATCGCCTCGGCCAGCATGCGGGTGTAATGTTCGGCGTGCTGGTTGAAGTTTTCGGCGGCGACGCGGTCATTGCTGAGCTGCGCATCGCGGGCGAGAAACTGGTACTTCTCGATGATCTGCTGTGGGGTTCCACGCACCTTGCCTTCGGGGCCGGAGCTGTCGAACACGCGGTTGATGATGTTGCCGAGGGTGCGCGGGCGGTTCGCCTTTGAGCGCGAGCGGGACTTGGAAGAGCGCATCTTGTCCTTTGGTCCAGATGATCTGGCTTTGACCTCACGCCTTTGCCATGGAGCGGCAGAGAAATAGCGGCGTGCGGTGACTGGCATTGTGCGTGCGGGGGAGCGCGTAGCCCTGCCCCGTGGCGCGTTATGGGTTAATCACAGGGCGCGGGGGCTGACAAGCGTTTTCTTGGGGGCATGCGGATATCCCCCGGCAAATCAGGCCTTGCGGGCGTGGACGACGCGGTCGCGGCCATCCATGTCGGGGAAGGTACGGATATCGGCCAATCCGGCAGCGCTGAGCATTGCGGTGACAGCGGGGCCCTGGGTGGGGCCGATTTCCATGAGGATGCGGCCCTGCGGCATCAGGCGGGCCGGGGCAGCGGTGATGATGGCACGGTAGGCATCAAGGCCGTCCCCGCCGGGGGTGAGGGCAAGATGGGGTTCGTGGTCGCGCACTTCGGGTGCGAGGTGGGGCATTTCGGCAGCGGCGATATAGG
>JAAFHS010000161.1:0-2619 GCA_013298485.1 Rhodobacterales bacterium | reverse complement strand
TATAGGGGGGGTTCGCGACGATCAGATCGAAGCGGCCCTTGATGGCGGCAAACCAGTCGGACAGATGGAACGTCGCGCGGGGTGTCAGGTGCAGGCGGGCGGCGTTGTCTTGCGCCACGGCAAGGGCTGCGGGCGAGAGATCGGTGCCGGTGCCATGGGCGGCGGGATTGTCAGCAAGGCAGGACAGCAGGATGCAGCCGGTGCCAGTGCCAAGGTCAAGCATCTTGGCAAAGGGTTCGGTAAGGGCTGCGGCGACAAGGATTTCGGTTTCGGGCCTTGGGTCCAGCACATCAGGTGTCACGCGGAAGGGGCGGCCCCAGAACAGGCGCTGGCCCGTGATCTGGGACAGGGGCTGGCGGGCGGCGCGGCGGGTGATGGCACCCGCAAGACGCGCGGCGGCCTCCTGCGGCAGCGGATCGGTTTCATGCAGGATCAGCCGGTCGGGGGGGATGCCGGTGGCGTGGGACACGAGGAGGCGCGCGTCGCGGGCGGGGGTTTCGACCCCGGCGGCGGTCAGGGTCCGTGTAGCCGTGCGGATCGCCTCGCGCAGCGTCATCCCTCCATCTCGGCCAGTTTGTCGGTCAGATCGCCTGCCATGATCTGTGTCAGCGCATAAAGTGTGAGGTTGATGCGATGGTCGGTCAGGCGGCCTTGCGGGAAGTTATAGGTGCGGATGCGTTCGGAGCGGTCACCGCTGCCCACCTGCGCCTTGCGGTCCGCGGAACGGGCGGCGTTGACGCGGTCACGCTCCAGATCATAAAGGCGCGCGCGCAGGACCTGCATGGCAATCTCTTTGTTGCGATGCTGGGATTTTTCGGCCGATGTCACGATCATGCCGGTGGGCAGATGGGTGATGCGCACGGCGCTGTCGGTGGTGTTGACGTGCTGCCCCCCTGCCCCCGATGCGCGCATCGTGTCGATGCGGATGTCGGAGGCGGGGATGTCGATATCGACCTCTTCCGCCTCGGGCAGGACGGCCACGGTCGCAGCAGAGGTATGCACGCGGCCCTGGCTTTCGGTTTCCGGCACGCGCTGCACGCGGTGGACGCCGGATTCGTATTTCAGTTTGGCGAAGACGCCCGTGCCCTGAACATGGGCCGTCAGCTCCTTCAGCCCACCCTGATCGGCGAATTGCTGTTCGAGGATGTTGAAGGTCCAGCCCTGGGATTCGGCATAGCGTTGGTACATGCGGGCCAGGTCGGCGGCGAAAAGCGCGGCCTCCTCCCCCCCGGTGCCCGGGCGGATTTCAAGGATGGCGGCACGTTCATCGGCGGCATCTTTCGGCAGCAGGGCGAGGCGCAGGGCCTGTTCCATTTCCGGGATGCGGGTTTTCAGGCTGGGGATTTCGGCCTGCGCCAGTTCGCGCATTTCGGGGTCGGCCAGCATCGCCTCGGCCTCGGCCAGATCATCGAGGGCACGGCGGTAGGCGGCGATTTCATCGGCCACGGGTTTGAGATCGCTGTATTCGCGGCTGAGGGTCGCGATTTCGGCGGGGGAGGTGCCGGCATTCAGCTTTGCCTCGAGAAACTCGAAACGCTGGGTGATCTGGGCGAGGGTGTCGAGCGGGATCATCGCTGCGGTGTGGCGATTTCAACGGGCGGGGTCAAGCCGGGGGTTTCACACCCCCGGACCCCCGTGGGATAGTTGGAAACAGAGGAAGGGTTCAAAGCTGCGAGAACCAGTTTTCAAGACGGGCGGCATTGACGCCGAAATCTTCAAGGCCAAAGCGGAGGCGGGCGTGGATGTAGAGACCGTCGGGGCGCACCTCGGCGGTGGTGTAGTCGGGAAAGCCCCAGATGAGGCTGCGGGTTTCCCAGGTGATGCGGCCATCGGCGGGGCTGCCCGCGACACGGATGGTCCGGGGGGTGGCCATGGCGATGGTGTCAAGGCGGGCGAGAAGATCGGCGGGTGCGCCCTGTGTGTCAGACAGGCGGAGGGAGGCACCACCCGTCATCGGGATCACCTGATCCCATGCCCCGCCATGATCCCAGGCGTAGAGCGCGGGGGAGGCATTCCAGTCGGCGGGGTCGGTCGGGGCGATGCGGATATAGGTCATCGCGCCCAAGGCGGCGATGATGAGGAATGCAAGACCGATGCCTGCGTTGCGGATACGGGTTCTCATCGCTGGCTGCGGGCCCAGTGGTAAAGGCAGATCAGGTCATAGGCGACATGCGCGCCGGCAATGGCCGTGGCCCCGGTGGTATCGTAGGGGGGCGAGACTTCGACCACATCACCGCCGACCATGTTGATGCCCGCAAGGTCACGCAGGCAGGCGGCGGCCTGCCAGCTGGCAAGGCCCCCCCAGACGGGCGTCCCGGTGCCCGGCGCGAAGGCGGGGTCGAGCGCGTCGATATCGAAGGTGACGTAAGTGGGCTGGTCGCCGACAATTTCCTTGGCGCGGGCGACGGTCCAACTGGTGCCTTTTTCATGCACGGTGCGGGCGTCGATGTATTCGATGCCGAGATAGTCATCGCAATGCGTGCGGATGCCGATCTGAACGGAGCGCGCAGGGTCCACCAGCCCGGTTTTCACGGCCTTGTACATGAAGGTGCCGTGATCGATGCGGTCCAAGTCATCATCGGCCCAGAGGTCGGAATGCGCGTCGAAATGGATCACGCC
>JAAFHS010000160.1 GCA_013298485.1 Rhodobacterales bacterium | reverse complement strand
CGTGCTGGTGATCGGGGGCGGCGTCGTGGGCACGCATGCGGCCAAGATCGCCGCCGGGATGGGTGCGGATGTCACCGTGCTCGACCGGTCGGTGAACCGGCTGCGCTATCTGGATGATGTCTTCGGGGGCCAGTTCAAAGGGGCCTATGCCGACAGTGCCACGACGATCGACCTTGCGCGCCAGGCCGACATGATCATCGGGGCGGTCCTGATCCCCGGGGCTGCGGCACCGAAACTGATTTCACGCGCGCAACTGGCAGAGCTGAAGCCGGGGGCGGCCCTGGTGGATGTGGCCATCGATCAGGGCGGGTGTTTCGAGACATCCCGCGCCACCACGCATCAGGACCCGATCTATGAGGTGGACGGGATCATGCATTACTGCGTGGCGAACATGCCCGGGGCCGTGGCCCGGACATCGACGCTGGCGCTGGGCAATGCGACGATGCCGTTCATGCTGGCCTTGGCCGACAAGGGCTGGAAGAAGGCCTGCGCCGATGACAGGCATCTGCTGGCCGGGCTGAACACCCATGCGGGCAAACTGACCTATGCGGCGGTCGGCGCGGCACTGAACCTGCCGGTTATCGCGGCGGCGGATGCGCTGGCGGCCTGATCGCTGTCACACATGCACAGGCCCCCGGATCACACCCGGGGGCCTGTGCATTTTTCAGAACGGAATCAGCGTGCCTTCAGCGCATCGCGGATTTCGGCCAGCAGTTCTTCGGCCGTCGGGCCCTTCGGCGCCTCGGGTGCGGCTTCCTTCTTCGGCATTACGCTGTTCACGGCCTTGACGAGCATGAACACGACAAAGGCCACGATCAGGAAGTTGATGACCGCATTGACGAAGTTGCCGATGCCAAAAAACGCATCCCCGACCGAAAAGCCGATGGACGAAAAATCAACACCACCGGCGATCAGGCCGATCAGCGGTGTGATGAGGTTGTCCACCAATGCGGTGACGATGCCGGTAAAGGCCGCGCCGATGACGACGGCGACGGCGAGGTCAAGCACGTTGCCGCGCATGATGAAGGCTTTGAATTCGTTAATCATTCCACAGTTCCCCACGTTTTACTGACAGACGTTTTGTCCATCTTCGTTTGTGCAAGCACAAGCACAGTCACTTGTTTGCACAGAAAGTACCCTCGTTTCACCCAAAAAATTACCATAGGCACGGGGAAAGTTGCAAAATCAGGAGCAGATCATGGCCGATATCGCACATTTCCCGATCACGAAACGCTGGCCGCCGCGCAACACGGATGCGATCCAACTGTATTCGCTGACCACGCCGAACGGGGTGAAAGTGTCCATCGCACTGGAGGAGATGGGGCTGGCCTATGACGCGCATCTGGTCAGTTTTGCCACGAATGATCAGATGAGCCCGGAATTCCTCAGCCTGAATCCGAACAACAAGATCCCCGCGATCATTGATCCCAACGGGCCGGGGGGCAAGCCGCTCGCGCTGTTCGAAAGCGGGGCGATCCTGATCTATCTGGCGGAAAAATCAGGGCAGCTGATGGCGGATCGCTATGCCGTGATGCAATGGTTGATGTGGCAGATGGGCGGCCTCGGGCCGATGCTGGGGCAGCTGGGGTTCTTCCACACCTTTGCCGGGAAAGAGATTGAGGATCCGCGCCCCAAGGAACGCTACCGGGCCGAGGCTGCACGGCTTCTCAAGGTGCTGGACGGCGCGCTGGCGGGCAAGGACTGGGTCGCGGGGGACTATTCGATTGCCGATATCGCGATTGCGCCATGGCTGAACACGCTGCAGAATTTCTACAAGGCGACCGATATCACCGGGTTTGACGATCTGGCGCATCTGCCTGCCTACCTCGCGCGGTTCCTTGCGCGCCCGGCGGTGCAGCGTGGGCTGGTGCAGCCGCCGCGCGACTGACGGCCAAAGACGGCGTCGGGTCCGACATGGACCCGTCATCCCGGTGTTACATGGTTTCGATATTTCGGGAATCATGGAAATGATTGTCGCCATCCGTGCCCTTGAGGCCTTGGGTCAGCCAACGCGCCTTGCGGTGTTCAGGCTGTTGCTGACCGCGGGCCCGGACGGGATGGCTGCAGGTGATGTGGCGCGCGGTCTGTCGGTGCGCGCCAATACGCTGTCGACGCATCTGGCGATCCTGCAGGCGGCGGGACTTGTCACCGCGCGCAGGGATGGCCGTTTCATCAGCTATGCCGCCGACATGGTGGGCCTGCGGGCCCTGATGGGTTGGCTTTTGCAGGATTGCTGCGGTGGCAGTCCCGAACTTTGCGCGCCGGTGCTGGACCGGATCGCCTGTGCCTGTTGAGGACCCGATATGGCGAACACCCCCCTGAACGTGCTGTTCCTGTGCACCGGCAATTCAGCCCGGTCCATTCTGGCCGAGGCGGTGATGAACCGGTTGGGCGAGGGGCGTTTTGTCGCCCATTCCGCAGGGTCGCGCCCGACGGGTGCGCCCAACCCTTTTGCGATTGATCTGCTGCAGCGCGAAGGGTTCGACACCGGCTTCGCGCGGTCCAAAAGCTGGGATGAATTCGCAGGGCCGGACGCCCCGAAACTGGATTTCGTGTTCACCGTCTGCGATCAGGCGGCCGCCGAGGAATGCCCGTTCTGGCCGGGTCAGCCCGTCAGTGCGCATTGGGGCCTGCCGGATCCTGCCGCGGTCATCGGGTCTGACGCCGAAAAGGCCGTCGCCTTTGCCGACACCTATCGCATGCTGAACCGCCGTATTCAGGCGTTTGCTGCACTGCCGCTGGCGACGTTGAACGGCCTCACGCTCAAATCGAAACTGACCGAGATCGGGCAGACGGAGTGAGCGCGCGCACCTTGACGGCCGAGGCGTTGGGCACCGGTCTGCTGGTTGCCGCCGTGGTCGGATCGGGCATCATGGCAGACCGGCTGACGGGCGATGTGGCACTGGCACTGCTGGCCAATACTGCGGCGACAGCGGCGGCCCTGTTCATGCTGATCACCTGCCTTGGCCCGGTTTCGGGCGCGCATTTCAACCCGGTCGTCACACTGTGTTTTGCGCTGCGCGGCCAGATTTCGCCCGCGCTGGCGGTTGGCTATGCGCTGCTGCAGATCGGCGGCGGCATCAGCGGCACATGGGCGGCACACGCGATGTTCGATCTGCCGGTGTGGCAGATTGCATCCACCACGCGCACGGGGCCGGGACAATGGATGGCCGAGGCGATTGCAACCTTCGGTCTGATCCTTGCAATTTTCGGCGCGATCCATGCGCGGGCCAACGTGGCCGCGACCGTGGCCTGCTATATCGCTGCGGCCTATTGGTTTACCGCCTCCACCAGCTTTGCCAACCCCGCCGTCACCCTTGCCCGCGCCCTCAGCGACAGCTTCGCCGGGATCAGCCCTGCCAGCGTGCCGGGCTTTCTGCTGGCGCAGGTCGTGGGGGCATTGGTGGGTCTGGCTCTGGCCCGGTGGCTGTTTCAGCCCGAGCCCAAATGAAAAACCCCCGGGCGCGCTGCACGGGGGTTGATCGGGTGGGACGTTGCCGCCCCCAGCTTACGCTTGATTAAACGCCGCCGTTTTCACGGAGGGCCTTTTTCCGCGCGAGCTTGCGCGCACGGCGCACGGCTTCGGCGGATTCGCGGGCTTTCTTGACGGAGGGCTTCTCGAAATGCTGCTTGAGCTTCATTTCACGAAACACACCTTCACGCTGAAGTTTTTTCTTCAGGGCGCGAAGAGCCTGTTCGACGTTGTTGTCGCGGACGCTGACCTGCATGTGGTTGTCACCACCTTCCTAAGTTAGAGTTGCACTGTGATGTGCAGGCAGCGCGTCTTTATCAAGGCAGGGCGGGATTGTCTACCACCATGGCCTTGCCGGTTGCGGGTGAGTTCGAGTGCCAGCTTTGCGCCCAAGGCTGCCTTACCAACAATCCCCCTTGGCCCGGAGTCAAGGGCTTTAGCCCGCCGGGCCGCGCCCGACCTCCCGCACGGGAGGGCGCATCTGCGGCGTCAGTGCGCAGAACATCTGCGGGAGGGGCTGAGCCATAAAGCATGTCGAACGAACACCGCTGCGCCCACCCGAGGTCGGGCGCGGCCCTCTGTCACGTCTCGGGGTGGACGGCAGCAAAGTCCGCCAAGCCGCCGTTCAAACTTGCCCATCACCGCCTTGCCAGCCCGGTCTTGCGGTCTCCTGCCGGACGCCCCCCCAAGCCCACCAAACCGCAGTCTTGTTGCGTGGTTGTCACGCAAGCCGCGTAGCGTCATCGCATCTTGCAGCTAGGGGGTTCGCATGCGCCACAAGATCACCGATCGTCCGGATATTCGTCACATCATCGCCGAACGTGTCTCGCGCCGTGGCTTTTTGCTGGGTGCTGGCGCGACCATGGGGGCTGTCGCCGCGCAAGGCTTTGTCGGGTCGCTGTTTTCCGGCGCGGCCCATGCGCAGGCTGCAGCGTCCAGCCTGAAGTTTACCGAGTTGAAGCGCGTCTATGATGACATGCACCATGTCGCGGACGGGTATGATGCCCGTGTCGTCGTGGGCTGGGGCGATCCGATGAAGGCAGGCGATGCCGTCATTGATGTGGCCACGATGGATGCCGCCCAGCAGGCAGACCGGTTCGGATACAACTGCGACTTTGTCGCCTACATGCCGCTGCCGCGCGGGTCGCAATCCTCGGACCACGGGCTGCTCTGTGTGAACAACGAATATGTGTCCAACAACGTGATGTTCCCCGGCATGACCGAAGACGATTCGGTGAACATGACGGCGGATCAGGTGGCGCTGTGCAACATGGCCATCGGCCATTCGATCGTTGAGATCAAGCGCACCGGGGGTGTCTGGGCCGTGGTCCAGGACAGCCCGATGAACCGCCGCCTGACGCTGGAGACGGAGTTTGCCATTTCTGGCCCGGTTGCCGGACATGACTGGATGAAGACCAGCTATGATCCGACGGGCCGCATGGTGCGGGGCACTAACTACAACTGCGGCGGTGGTGTGACACCCTGGGGCACCGTGCTGACCTGCGAAGAGGGCGCGTCCGACACCTTCGGCGGCGATATCACGACGACCGCCTTCCCCGAAGTCCTGGAACGCTATGGCTATGACGGCTCCGACTATTATGCCCGCGCCAAATACGACCCGCGCTTTGACATCAGCGTGGAGCCGAATGAGCCGAACCGCTTTGACTGGGTGGTCGAGATTGACCCCTACGAGCCCACATCGACACCCGTCAAACGCACGGCCCTGGGCCGCATGGCCCATGAGGCTGCAACCGTGGTTCTGAACAAGGATGGACGCGTCGTCGTCTACATGGGGGATGATGATTACTTTGAATACGTCTATCGCTTTGTTTCGGATGGCACGTACGATCCGGCCAACCCGGCGTCGGGCAAGGATATTCTGGATGCGGGCACGCTTTCGGTGGCAGTCTATCATGCGGACGGGACGCTGAACTGGCTGCCGCTGGTGCAGGGGCAGGGGCCGCTGACCGCCGAGAACGGCTTTGCCACGCAGGCGGATGTCCTGCTGAAAACCCGTCTGGCCGCCGATGCCTTGGGTGCGACGCCAATGGACCGCCCCGAGGATATGGAAACCAATCCGGTCACGGGCCGTGTTTATGCGATCATGACCAAGAACAAGAAGATGACCGCTGACAAGCTGAACCCGGTCAACACGCGCCCCGAGAACCACTATGGCCATATCGTCGAGATGATCCCGCCGGGCGGTACCGGTGCCGATGCCGACCATACCGCAGACAGCTACACCTGGGATCTGTTCGTGCTGGCGGGCAATCCGAAGGATCCTGCGCATGGCGCGGCTTTCCATCCGGACACGACGGAGGATGGCTGGTTCGTGACGCCCGATAACCTGACCTTCGATCCCAAGGGCCGCATGTTCGTGGCCACCGACGGGGCCAATGATTTTGACATCCCCGATGGCGTCTACGGGGTTGATACCGAAGGCCCGGCGCGGGGATTGCCGAAGCTGCTGTTCACCTGTCCGATCGGGGCCGAGGCGACAGGGCCCTGCTTTACGCCCGATGGCTCTACCCTCTTCGTATCGGTCCAGCATCCGGCGGAAGACAGCGAGACGCTGGAGGTGGCCACAACCCGCTGGCCCGATTTCAAGGGCACCAACCTGCCGCGACCTGCCGTGGTTGCCATCACACGGGTTGACGGCGGCGAAGTCGCAAGCTGATCACCCCTCCTGATTGCCATCAGGGGCGCGCCTGCGGGTGCGCCCTTTTTTGCGGCGCGCAAGGCTGTGGTCCCCCTGTGCGGTCGCGTCGCCCTTTGATGTGCGGCCAACTGCGCTATAAGCATCTTATGGGCGCAACCCCGCCAAAGGAGATGCCGCGATGACCGATCCCGTGAAAGACGCCGTTCTGGATGCCGCTCTGGCGCATGTGCCCTTTGACGGCTGGTCCGAGGCGACCTTGCGCGCCGCGATTGCCGATGCGGGTGTGGCCCCGGGCCTTGCGCGCGCGCTG
>JAAFHS010000016.1:1951-14095 GCA_013298485.1 Rhodobacterales bacterium | reverse complement strand
GCGCTGGCCGATCTGACTTTTTCGAAAAAGCGGATCGCGGGCGATGTGAAGAAATGCCTGCAATCCGCGATTGCGAACGCCGAAAACAACCATGGTCTGGACGTTGACAGCCTTGTCGTCGCCGAAGCCTGGGTGGGCAAGAACATCACGCTGAAGCGCGGTCGTCCGCGGGCGCGTGGCCGGTTTGGCAAGATCATGAAACCATTCAGCGAACTGACCATCAAGGTGCGTCAAGTTGGGGAGTCTGCATAATGGGTCAGAAGGTTAACCCCATTGGGATGCGTCTGCAGGTCAACCGGACCTGGGACAGCCGTTGGTTTGCCGACAGCAAGGATTACGGCAATCTGCTGCTGGAAGACCTGCGGATGCGGGAATACATCCACGAAGAGTGCAAGCAGGCTGGCGTGTCGAAAGTCATCATCGAACGCCCCCATAAAAAATGCCGTGTGACCATTCACACGGCGCGTCCGGGCGTCATCATCGGCAAGAAAGGCGCGGATATCGAAACCCTGCGCAAGAAGCTGACGGTGTTTACGAAGTCGGAACTGCATCTGAACATCGTGGAAATCCGCAAACCGGAGCTGGACGCGCAACTGGTCGCTGAAAGCATCGCCCAGCAGATGGAACGCCGGGTGTCTTTCCGCCGCGCCATGAAGCGGGGCGTGCAGAACGCGATGCGCATCGGCGCGCTTGGCATTCGTGTCAACGTGTCGGGCCGTCTGGGCGGGGCCGAGATCGCCCGCACCGAATGGTACCGCGAAGGCCGCGTGCCGCTGCATACGCTGCGCGCCGATATTGACTATGCCCTGTCCGAAGCGACGACGCCGTATGGCATCATCGGCGTGAAGGTCTGGATCTTCAAAGGCGAAATCCTTGAGCATGATCCGCAGGCGCATGACCGCCGTCACGCCGAGGCACAGGAGGGTGCGGCACCGCGCCCCCCGCGCCGCGACCGCGAACGCGCGTAAGGGAGAAGACAGATGTTGCAACCAAAACGGACCAAGTTCCGCAAACAGCACAAAGGCCGTATCCACGGCGAGGCGAAGGGCGGCTTCCTGCTGAACTTCGGATCGTTCGGCCTTAAGTCCACTGAACCCGAACGTGTGACGGCGCGCCAGATCGAGGCGGCCCGCCGCGCGATCACGCGTCATATGAAACGTCAGGGCCGGGTCTGGATCCGGATTTTCCCGGATGTTCCGGTTTCGGCCAAGCCTGTCGAAGTGCGGATGGGTAAGGGCAAGGGCTCGACCGACTATTGGGCGGCCAAGGTCAAACCCGGCCGGATCATGTTCGAGATCGACGGTGTATCGGAAGTGATCGCACGCGAGGCGCTGCGCCTTGGCGCGATGAAGCTGCCGGTCACCACCCGGGTCGTGGCGCGCGAAGATTGGTAGGATGGGCAGTATTGCCCATCCTACGAGGCCCCTGCCGGAAACGGTGGGGGCCTTTTGCATATGAAGGAGCCTTTGATGGTCGAGATCACATCGCTGTTCGTCACCCGCCTGTACCGTGCGGGTTTGAATGAACTTGCCAAGAAAAAAGTGGATTATGACGATCTGCACGCGTCCTGTCTGGCGATTGCCGAGGATGACGCGGCGGGGCAGCGGTGGTGCGAGAAGAACGGCTATCCGGGATATACCTCCTATTCCTCGCTGAACGACCTGCCGTGGCGGTTCCCGATTTTCGGGGCGCTGGTGAGTGCGCTGGACCGGCATGTGGCGGCGTTCTGCAAGGATCTGGGGTTTGATCTGGGGGATCGCAAACTGAAATGCGACAGCCTGTGGATCAACATCCTTGGGGAAGGGGGGATGCACGCGAGCCATATTCACCCGCAATCGGTGATTTCGGGGACGACCTATGTGGCGATGCCGAAGGGGACGAGCGCGCTGAAACTGGAAGACCCGCGGCTGCCGATGATGATGCACGCGCCGCAGCGGTTGAAGAAGGCGGAGCAGGCGTTGCAGAGTTTTGTCTATCTGCAGCCTGCGGTCGGCGAGGTGCTGCTGTGGGAAAGCTGGCTGCGCCACGAGGTGCCGATGAACATGGCCGAGGAGGAGCGGATTTCGGTGAGTTTCAACTATGGGTGGGTGTGAGGAAAATTGACAGCTGTCAATTTACGTGTTTTATATAATTAAATCAGTGGTTTGCGCGATTTTGACCAGTTTGGATTCATGAATTTTCAACCTTTTCTTAACCTGTTCTGCCAAGCTTTTGTTTTGACGCGGAAAATTTTGGGCAAAGGTTAACGCTGTGACCGGGTCAGATGGGGTGGGTTGAAATTCCAAATGATTTCAATGATCTGAACGTTCCAGAGTGAGCTGTAATATAAGGGCGGCGAAGCCCAGCTCTCAACGTGTTTCAATATTGTGTGGACGTCAAATCAACTTCTGTCCAATCTCTATGACAGACAAAAGGAGTGTTAGCAGTGAAGTTTACTTGGCCATGGCAGCGTCTCGACGATGCATCGGCTTATAAGATATTCACGACTGAGTTTGACTTGACCTGCACTGGCGATGCCTTGACCGAAAACCTCTCGGCAGATGAGCGTGCGGTTTGGCATGAAGCCAACGCTTCATATGACGAAGAAGTCGAGATCTACCGAGCGAAGGCGTCGATTTCAGGTGCCAAATGGATGGATAAACTTAAGTCAGACGGCCAGGTTAACCCAGAGGAAATAGCAGTTTCGATCTTAGTTGACCACTCGGGCTCAATGCGAGGGCAACGTGCAGTTGTTGCTTGCCTGCTTGTCGAGATAGTAGCGGACTTCCTTAGCAGGGCTGGTGTTGCCTACGAAATCCTCGGTTTCACTACACATTCTTGGAAGGGCGGCAATTCCCGGAAAAAATGGCTTGCGAGGGGGAGTCGTCCGAACCCAGGCCGTCTCGCGGACACTCTGCATGTTGTCTATCGTCAAGCAAAACACTCTGCTCCCGGGGCACCGCACGCAATTCGTCACCTTCTCCGTGGAGACCTACTGAAAGAGAACATAGACGGCGAAGCACTTTTCTGGGCCGGTCAGCGGCTCATGAATCTCGGTCGGCCAAGAAACATTGTGGTTACGATATCTGACGGTGCGCCGGTGGATGACTCGACACTGTCAGCCAACCACCCGAGTATCCTATGGGATCACCTAAAGGCGGTGATTGCCGATCTCGAAGGGACGCCGGGCTTCAAACTCATCGGCATCGGGATAGACTACGATCTTTCTGGGCTCTACCCTAGCAGCGTTCTTATTGACCGCCTCAATGACATGGCAGATACCGTCTTCCCGTTTCTCACTGCCCAGATTACATTCAAGCTGTAATCTTCCCCCTTGCCCCCCATCCCGCCTTCCCCTATAGGAGCGCATCCACGGTTCCGGGGTGTCCTCGAATCGTGGTTCATCATTGATCCGCCAGGCTCAAGGTAACCCTGCATGTCATGGGGCCTTCTGGCGATTGTAAAAGGAAATGCCGCATGGCCAAGAAAGCCACTGCAAAGCCAACGAAGACAGCACCCGCGAGTGCCGCGTCCGAGTTGCGTGCAAAAACGCCGGACCAGCTGCGCGACACGATGGTCTCCCTGAAAAAGGAAGCGTTCAACCTGCGCTTTCAGCAGGCCACAGGCCAGCTGGAAAACACCGCACGGATGCGCGCAGTGCGCCGTGACGTGGCACGGATCAAGACCGTGCTGACCCAAAAAGCCGCTGAAGCAGCGAACTGAGGAAGAACAGATGCCAAAACGTATTCTGCAGGGTGTCGTAACCTCGGACAAGAACGAGCAGACCATCACGGTTCTGGTCGAGCGCCGCTTCAAGCACCCGCTTTTGCAAAAGACCGTCCGGAAGTCGAAAAAGTACCGGGCGCATGACGCGAACAACACCTACAAGACGGGGGATTCGGTCCGCATTGAAGAGTGCGCGCCGATTTCCAAAACGAAACGCTGGACAGTGGTCGTCGACGCAACTGCGTAACCACTGAACGGCTCCATCGAAACCCTGGGGAATAAGCCCCAAAGGTCGGGAGAAACCAAATGATCCAGATGCAGACCAATCTGGATGTTGCTGATAACTCGGGCGCGCGCCGGGTTCAGTGCATCAAGGTTCTGGGCGGCTCACACCGCCGCTATGCATCCGTTGGCGACATCATCGTGGTGTCGGTAAAGGAAGCCATTCCAAAAGGCCGGGTGAAAAAGGGCGACGTGCGCAAAGCCGTTGTCGTGCGCACCGCCAAGGAAGTCCGCCGTGAAGACGGCACGACGATCCGTTTTGACCGCAATGCCGCCGTGATCCTGAACAACCAGATGGAACCGGTGGGCACGCGTATCTTCGGGCCGGTGGTGCGGGAACTGCGCGCGAAGAACTTCATGAAGATCATCTCGCTTGCTCCGGAGGTGCTGTGATGGCCGCGAAGCTGAAAAAGGGCGACAAGGTCATTGTCCTGACGGGCAAGGATGCGGGGAAACTGGGCGAGATTTCGTCGGTGAACCCGAGTGCGAACAAAGCGGTGGTTGATGGCGTGAACATCGCGATCCGCCACACGAAACAAAGCCAGACAAGCCAGGGGGGGCGTATCCCCAAGGCGATGCCGATTGATCTGTCGAACCTTGCGATCGTCGACAAAAACGGCAAGGCGACGCGTGTGGGCTTCCGCATGGAAGGCGACAAGAAAGTGCGTTTTGCCAAGACAACCGGGGAGGTGATCTGATGCTGGATGCAGCGAAATACACCCCGCGCCTGAAGGCCGATTACAAGGCACGCATCCGTGCGGCGCTGAAAGCGGAATTCGGCTACAAGAATGACATGCAGATGCCGCGTCTGGACAAGATCGTGCTGAACATGGGCGTTGGCGAAGCGGTGAAAGACACCAAGAAGGTGAAAACCGCGGCTGAACAGCTGACGCTGATCGCAGGCCAGAAGGCGGTGATCACGCATGCGAAAAAGTCGATTGCAGGTTTCCGCGTGCGCGAAGAAATGCCGCTGGGCTGCAAAGTCACGCTGCGGGGCGACCGGATGTATGAATTCCTGGATCGCCTTGTGACCATCGCGCTGCCGCGCGTCCGCGACTTCCGCGGCGTGAAGCCGACGTCGTTTGACGGGCGTGGCAACTATGCGATGGGTCTGAAAGAACAGATCGTGTTCCCGGAGATCGAATTCGACAAGGTCGATGACGTGCTGGGCATGGATATCATCATCTGCACCACCGCGAAGACGGATGCGGAAGCCAAGGCGCTGTTGAAGCATTTCAACATGCCCTTCACTGACTCCGTGGGAGGGAACTGACGATGGCGAAGAAATCCATGGTGAACCGCGAAGTGAAGCGCGCCAAGCTGGTCAAACAGCATGCGACCAAGCGCGCGGCATTGAAGGCGGTTGTCGCCGATCAGGCCAAGCCGATGGAGGATCGCTTCAAGGCGACTCTGAAACTGGCGGCCTTGCCCCGCAATTCATCCGCCACGCGGCTGCACAACCGGTGCCAGCTGACGGGCCGTCCCCATGCTTACTACCGTAAGCTGAAACTCTCGCGCATCATGCTGCGTGATCTCGCCTCGTTCGGCCGGATCCCGGGCATGGTCAAGTCGAGCTGGTAAGGAGATCGCACGATGATGATGAACGATCCTCTCGGCGATATGCTGACACGCATCCGCAACGCGCAGATGCGCGGCAAGTCGACGGTGAAAACACCGGCGTCCAAGCTACGCGCCTGGGTGCTGGATGTGCTGGCCTCGGAAGGCTATATCCGCGGTTATGACTCTGCCAAGACCGACAACGGTCAGGGCGAAATCACGATCAGCCTGAAGTATTTCGAAGGCACCCCCGTGATCCGGGAAATCAAGCGCGTGTCCAAGCCGGGCCGCCGCGTGTATATGAGCGTGAAAGACATCCCGACCGTGCGCAACGGTCTGGGTGTATCGATTGTGTCGACGCCGAAAGGTGTCATGTCCGATGCAGCCGCACGGTCCGCCAATGTTGGCGGCGAAGTGCTCTGCACCGTATTCTAAGGGAGGGCGAGATGTCGAGAATTGGCAAAAAGCCCGTGACCCTGGTCAAAGGTTGTTCTGCGTCCATCTCGGGCCAGACGATCGAGGTCAAGGGCCCGAAGGGTGCGCGCAGCTTTACCGCGACGGATGATGTGACGCTGACGATTGATGGCGATACCGTGAAGGTGACCCCCCGGGGCACATCGAAGCGGGCGCGCCAGCAGTGGGGCATGGCGCGGTCGATGGTGGAAAACCTGGTGACGGGTGTGACGACGGGCTTCAAGAAGGAACTGGAAATCCAGGGCGTGGGTTACCGCGCGGCGATGAACGGGCCGAACCTGAAGCTGTCTTTGGGCTATAGCCACGAAGTGAACTTCGAGGTGCCGAAGGGCGTCACCGTGTCGTCGCCGAAACAAACCGAAATCATTGTGGAAGGCATTGACCAGCAGCTTGTTGGTCAGGTCGCCGCGAACATCCGCGAATGGCGCAAGCCGGAGCCCTACAAGGGCAAGGGCATCCGCTATAAGGGAGAGTTCGTGTTCCGCAAAGAAGGCAAGAAGAAGTAAGGGGCGCAATCATGGCGAACACAAAGAGAGATCTGTTCCTCAAGCGCCGCTTGCGTGTCCGGAACAAAATCAAGGCGACCTCGCATGGTCGTCTGCGTCTGTCGGTGCACCGGTCGTCGAAGAATATCAGCGTGCAGCTGATCGACGATGTGAAAGGTGTGACGATTGCGGCGGCCTCGACCCTGGAAAAGGATCTGGGGTTTGTCGGCAAGAACAACGTCGAAGCCGCGACAAAGGTCGGTTCGGTGATTGCCGAGCGGGCGAAAAAAGCCGGGGTCGAAGTGTGCTATTTCGATCGTGGCGGTTTCCTCTTTCACGGCAAGATCAAGGCTTTGGCCGAGGCAGCCCGTGAAGGCGGCCTGAAGTTCTGATACCGGTGGGTGGCGTTCGCGCCACCCCGATGATCCGCGCGTTTGGGCCCCCGGGCCTGCGCAGCAGGATTGGCCCATAACGGCGCTGCGCGCGCCACCATGCAAGGAATGCCTCATGGCAGAACGTGAACAACGCCGGGACAATCGCGGGGGCAATGACCGCCGCGACAACCGCCCGGAAGAAACGCCGGAATTTGCCGACCGTCTGGTCGCCATCAACCGCGTGTCGAAAACCGTAAAAGGCGGCAAGCGTTTCGGCTTTGCAGCCCTTGTGGTGGTCGGCGATCAGCGCAGCCGTGTGGGCTTTGGCAAGGGCAAGGCGAAAGAAGTGCCCGAGGCGATCCGCAAGGCGACGGAACGCCAGTTGATCCGTGTGCCGCTGAAGGACAGCCGCACGCTGCACCATGACATCGAAGGCCGCCACGGTGCGGGCAAGGTCGTGATGCGCACAGCCGTGGCCGGGACGGGCATCATCGCCGGTGGCCCGATGCGCGCCGTGTTCGAAATGCTGGGGCTGCAGGATGTGGTGGCGAAGTCAATCGGCTCGCAGAACCCCTACAACATGATCCGGGCCACGATCGATGGCCTGCAGAAAGAAGCCAGCCCCCGTCAGACCGCGGCCCGCCGTGGCAAGAAGGTGGCCGAGATTCTGAAGCGTCCGGATGCGGATGTGAAATCCGACGCAGACGCGGTGGAGGCATAATCATGGCCAAGAAAACAATCGTCGTGAAGCAGGTCAAATCCGCGGCACGGCGCCCGGCTGTGCAGACGGCCACGCTCAAGGGCCTTGGCCTGAACAAGATGAACCGCACACGCGAACTGGAAGACACACCGTCGGTGCGCGGCATGGTCAACAAGATCAGCCATCTGGTGCAGATCGTGGAAGAGCGCGGGTAACGTAGGATGGGCAATTTGCCCATCATCCCGAAAAAACCAAACGCCCTGCCGAAAGGTGGGGCGTTTTGCGTTTTTCCGCTGCCATGTTAACCTCTCATCGCGCCTCGGGAGAAGGCGTAAACGGGAGGATACCATGGCCACCAAATACACCGGGGGCTGCGCGCATGTGCATGTCACCGCCAGCGCCGAACCCATCGACAATCACGAATGCCACTGCAATGTCTGCAAATCCGTGACCGGGCAGCAGCACACGCATGTGGCGTTCTTCAACCACAGCGATATCACCGCCGACCATCCCGAAAAGATGAAACGGGTGCCGTTCAATGCGCAAAACCCCGATGGCCCGCTGGAAATCTGCCTGTGCACCGATTGCGGGGCCGTGCTGATGCTGGACGACAAGCAGCACCGCATCCGCGTCGCTGTGCCAAACGTGATGGGCTATGACGATGCGGCGTTCCCGAAGGCCAGCTATCACGCGTTCTGGGATGAGACAAAGGGCTATGCCAAACCGCATGACGGCCGCCCGGTATATGAGGGGCTGCGACCGGAGTTTGCGTGGCCAGCCGCGCATTGACCACACAAAGGATGGGCAACATTGCCCATCCTACTTGCGGCACGTGGTCGTAGCCTCTATACGCCCCCGGTGGCACCCGGTGCCGCAAGAATCAACACATGCCGTGTTGTCCGCATCCGTCGCAGGTATGGGCATTCCGGCCAATGGAGGATGCGACATGAAACTGAATGAACTGGCCGACAACCCCGGTGCGGCCAAAAAGCAAAAGCGCGTGGCGCGTGGCCCGGGTTCGGGCAAGGGCAAGACCGCAGGGCGCGGGATCAAGGGGCAGAAATCCCGCTCCGGCGTCGCCATCGGCGGCTATGAAGGCGGGCAGATGCCGCTGTACCGCCGCCTGCCCAAGCGCGGCTTTACCAAGCCGAACCGCCGCGAATACGCGGTCGTGAACCTGGGCCTGATCGAGAAATTCATCGCGGCGGGCAAGCTGGACGCGAAGGTGGAGATCACCGAAGACGCGCTGGTGGCTGCAGGGCTGACCAACAACAAGCGCGACGGCATCCGGATCCTGGCCAAGGGCGAGATCACGACCAAGGTGAAACTGGTTGTCACGGGCGCATCGGCGGCGGCGGTCGAGGCGATCGAAAAGGCCGGGGGCAGCATCACCGTTGCGACACCAAAGCCGGCGGCCGCGTAATAAGTGGTTGTGAGCGGGCATCAGACCGCTTACATCATTTGACAAGTTTTCCCGCGCCGCCGACCGGAGAAACGGTCCGGCGGCGCTGTCACGAAAGAAACGAACATGGCATCTGCTGCAGAGCAAATGGCGGCGAACCTCAGCTGGGCAACGCTTGGCAAGGCATCTGACCTGCGTCAGCGCATCTTTTTCACGATCGGCATCCTGATCATCTACCGCCTTGGCACCTATATCCCGGTGCCGGGGATTGATGGCACAGCGCTGCGTCAGTTCATGGACCAGGCGCAGCAGGGTATCGGGGGCATGCTGAACATGTTCACGGGCGGGGCGATCAGCCGGATGGCGATCTTCACGCTGGGGATCATGCCCTATATCTCGGCGTCGATCATCGTGCAGTTGCTGGCGGCGATGATCCCGACGCTGCAGCAGTTGAAGAAAGAGGGCGAGCAGGGCCGCAAGAAGATCAACCAGTATACGCGCTATTTCACCGTGGCGCTGGCGACGTTCCAATCCTATGGCCTTGCGATGAGCATGCAGGGGCAGGGGCTGGCGCATGAGCCGGGGTTCTTTTTCGTCGCGTCCTGCATGATCACGCTGGTGGGCGGGGCGATGCTGCTGATGTGGATGGGGGAGCAGATCACGGCGCGCGGGATCGGCAATGGCATCTCGCTGATCATTTTCGTGGGCATCGTGGCAGAGATTCCGAAGGCCCTTGCCAAGTTCTTTGAAAGCGGGCGGTCGGGTGCGCTGTCGACGCCGGTGATCCTTGGCGTTATCGTGATGGTGATCCTTGTGATGGCGTTTGTCGTCTTCATGGAACGCGCGCTGCGCAAGATCCATATCCAGTATCCGCGCCGCCAGGTGGGGATGAAGGTCTATGACGGGGGATCATCGCATCTGCCGGTCAAGGTAAACCCGGCAGGCGTGATCCCGGCGATCTTTGCATCGTCGCTGTTGCTGCTGCCGACCACGATTGCGACATTTTCGGGGGGCTCGACCAATCCGGTGTTGTCATTCCTGTCGGCGCAACTGGGTTACGGCCAGCCGCTGCACCTGGTGTTCCTTGCGGCGATGATCGTGTTTTTCGCGTATTTCTACACCTCGAACGTGTCGTTCAAGGTGGATGAGGTGGCGGAAAACCTGAAGAACCAGAACGGCTTCATTCCGGGCATCCGGCCGGGCAAGAAGACGGAAGAATATCTGGAATATGTGGTGAACCGCATTCTGGTGCTGGGGTCGGCCTATCTGGCGCTGGTCTGTCTGCTGCCGGAAATTCTGATCAGCAGGCTGAGCATTCCGTTCTATTTTGGCGGCACATCGGTGCTGATCGTGGTCAGCGTGACGATGGATACGATCCAGCAGGTGCAATCGCATCTTCTGGCGCATCAGTATGAAGGCCTGATCGAAAAGTCGCAGCTGCGCGGGAAAAAGCGCAGCGGCGCATCCAAAGCACCTGCACGGCGCTGACACGATGACGAATATCATCCTTCTGGGCCCGCCCGGCGCGGGGAAGGGCACGCAGGCCAAACGTCTGGAAGAAGCGCGCGGCATGGTGCAGCTGTCGACCGGGGATATGCTGAAGGAAGCGATCGCCAAAGGCACCGATCTTGGCAAGTTGGTGGAAGGCATCATGGCCCGGGGAGAGCTGGTGACGGACGAGATCGTCATTGGCCTGATTGAAGCGAAGATGCGCGAAGGGGCCCAGGGCGGTTTCATCTTCGACGGGTTTCCGCGCACGCTCAAACAGGCCGATGCACTGGGCGATCTGCTCTCTCGCATGGGGCAGGGGCTTGATGCGGTGATCGAGATGCAGGTCGATGACGCCGCACTGGTGGCGCGTGTCACAGGTCGTTTTACTTGCGGGAATTGTGGTGCTGTCTATCACGATGTCACACATCCGACGAAGGTATTGGGGGCCTGTGATGTATGCGGTTCTACCGATCTCAAGCGGCGGGCCGATGACAACGAGGCGACGCTGAAGACCCGGCTGATGGAGTACTACAAAAAGACGTCGCCCCTGATCGGGTACTACTACGCCAAGGAAATGCTGTCTTCGGTGGACGGATTGGCGGAAATGGACGTGGTCTCTGCCGACATTGCGAAAGTTCTTGACAGGACGTGAAAGCCGCCTTGACGGCACTGCCAAAAGCCCATAAGTCACGGCGTCCCGCAAGGGAATCGTCTGCCTTGGGCCTCCCATCAGATTGATCGTATCGGCAGGGCCATAGCGCCCCGTCGGTGTTGTGAAAAAAGGTTCTGGTATTACGGAACCGCAACGAGAAAAGGATAAACGTTTGGCACGTATTGCTGGCGTCAACATTCCGACCGGAAAACGCGTTCCGATCGCACTTACCTACATCACGGGCATCGGTCCGGCCATCGCGGAAAAGATCTGCGAAGCCGTAGGGATCGACCGTGCGCGCCGCGTCAACCAGTTGAGCGATAGCGAAGTGCTGGCGATCCGCGAACATATCGATGCGAACTTCACGGTCGAGGGTGACCTGCGCCGTGAAACATCCATGAACATCAAGCGTCTGATGGATCTTGGCTGCTACCGCGGCCTGCGTCACCGCAAGGGCCTGCCGGTCCGCGGCCAGCGCACGCACACCAATGCGCGCACGCGCAAAGGCCCCGCAAAAGCCATCGCTGGCAAGAAGAAATAAGGGGCAGCAGATATGGCACGCGATACAAAAGCATCCCGCACCAAGAAGAAGGAACGCAAGAACATCGCCGCAGGCGTGGTTCATGTGAACTCCAGCTTCAACAACACCAAAATCCTGATCTCTGACGTGCAGGGCAACGCAATTTCCTGGTCGTCGTCGGGCACCATGGGCTTCAAAGGCAGCCGCAAGTCGACGCCTTATGCCGCCCAGATGGCCGCCGAAGATGCGGCCCGCAAGGCACAGGAACATGGCATGAAGACCGTCGAGGTCGAAGTGCAGGGTCCGGGTTCGGGCCGCGAGAGCGCATTGCGCGCGCTGGCGGCAGTGGGCCTCAACATCACCTCGATCCGTGATGTGACCCCGCTGGCGCACAATGGCTGCCGTCCGCCAAAGCGCCGCCGCGTCTGACATCGTTCTTTCTGCCGGGCTGTGGGATTTCTCACGGCCCGGATTCGTTTTTCTATCCTCGGGCGTCCGCCGC
>JAAFHS010000016.1:0-1941 GCA_013298485.1 Rhodobacterales bacterium | reverse complement strand
ATAGGGGCTTCAGCATGATCCATAAAAACTGGCAGGAATTGATTAAGCCGACGCAACTCGTGGTCAAGCCCGGTGCTGATCCACAGCGTCTGGCAACGGTGATCGCAGAACCGTTGGAGCGGGGCTTTGGCCTGACGCTGGGCAACGCGCTGCGCCGGGTGCTGATGTCGAGCCTGCAGGGCGGGGCGATCACGGCGATCCAGATTGACAACGTGCTGCACGAATTCTCATCCGTGGCGGGCGTGCGTGAAGACGTGACCGACATCGTGCTGAACCTGAAGGGCGTCAGCCTGAAGATGGATGTGGACGGGCCGAAACGCCTGTCGATCTCGGCCAAGGGTCCGGGCGTTGTCACGGCTGGCGATATCAGTGAATCCAACGGCATCGAGGTTCTGAACAAGGACCACGTGATCTGCCATCTGGATGACGGTGCGGATGTGTTCATGGAACTGACGGTGAATACCGGCAAGGGCTATGTCGCGGCCGACAAGAACCGCCCGGAAGATGCGCCGATTGGGCTGATCCCGATTGATGCGGTCTATTCGCCGGTCAAGAAAGTCAGCTATGAAGTGACGCCCACCCGCGAGGGCCAGGTGCTGGACTATGACAAGCTGACGATGAAGATCGAAACCGATGGCAGCCTGACGCCGGATGACGCCGTGGCCTATGCCGCGCGCATCCTGCAGGACCAGCTGTCGATCTTTGTGAATTTCGACGAGCCGGAATCGGCGAAAGTGGGGGAACTGGACGCAGGTCTGGAATTCAATCCGCTGCTGCTGAAGAAAGTGGACGAGCTGGAACTCAGCGTTCGTTCGGCGAACTGCCTGAAGAACGACAACATCGTCTATATCGGCGATCTGATCCAGAAGACCGAAGCCGAAATGCTGCGCACGCCGAACTTTGGCCGCAAATCCCTGAACGAGATCAAGGAAGTGCTGTCGGGCATGGGTCTGCATCTTGGCATGGACGTCGAGGATTGGCCGCCAGAGAATATCGAGGACCTGGCGAAGCGGTTCGAAGACCAGTTTTAGGAATGTAGGATGGGCAATCTGCCCATCCGACGCACGAAAAATGCCCGGAATGCCGGGGAATACTCGGGCGCGAGCCCCAAGGTGAGCGGGGCCCTGCGTTGGCCCCGCCGGACAAAGCAAAACCAGACGTCTAAAGGAGACGACCATGCATCACGGAAGCGGCTATCGCCGTCTGAACCGCACCCACGAACACCGCAAGGCGATGTTTGCGAACATGTGCGGCAGCCTTATCGAACATGAACAGATCAAGACGACCCTGCCCAAGGCCAAGGAACTGCGCCCGATCATCGAAAAGCTGATCACGCTGGCCAAGCGCGGCGATCTGCATGCCCGCCGTCAGGCGCATGCGGCGCTGAAGCAGGACATGCACACGCAGCGCCTGTTCGACATCCTGGGGCCGCGCTACAAGGACCGTCAGGGCGGCTATGTGCGCGTGCTGAAAGCCGGGTTCCGCTATGGCGACATGGCCCCGATGGCGATCATCGAATTCGTGGATCGCGATACATCGGCCAAAGGTGCGGCGGATCACGCGCGCACAGCGGCGGCTGACGCCGAATAAGGCTGCGGCAAAGGTTTGTGCAAAGGCCCGCCATCCGGCGGGCTTTTGTCATTTTCACCGGGCCTGCGCGCGGGTAGGCTGCGCTTATGGCTGATCTGTTCGATACCCCCAAACCCGCCCATGATGCGCCGCGCCCGCTGGCGGACCGGCTGCGCCCACGCCGGTTGGGCGATGTGATCGGGCAGGGGCATGTGCTGTCGCCGACAGGGCCCTTGGGGGCGATGCTGGCGGCGCGCAGTCTGTCGTCGCTGATCCTGTGGGGGCCGCCGGGGGTGGGCAAGACGACGATTGCGCGGCTGCTGGCGGATGAAACGGATATGGCCTTTGTGCAGATATCGGCGATTTTCACGG
>JAAFHS010000158.1 GCA_013298485.1 Rhodobacterales bacterium | reverse complement strand
TCATCGCGCATTCCTCGATATCGTCAAAGCCCACCAGCCGGAAATCCCGCCCCACCACGCGCCCCTGCGCCGCAAAGCCCGACAGCATTCCCAAAGCCACCAGGTCATTGAAACAAATCGCCGCGTTGCATCCGGGATGATCCCACATCAACGCCGCCGCCGCCTCGTGTCCGAATGCGCGCGAACTGCGTCCGGGCAGGATGAGTGGTGCCAGCCCCGCATCCGCCATCACATCCAGATAGCCCGACATCCGCTCCCGCGTGATCGCGCGCCCTTCCGGCCCGCCGACAAAGGCGATCTGCCGCGCGCCCAGATCCATCAGATGCCGCGTGGCCAACCGCCCGCCATGGGCATAGTCGAAGGAGGCAAAGGGAAATGCCGCCGTATCTTCGGTCACGCGGCGCAGCACCTGCAACACCGGAATCCCCGCGCGCGCCAGCGGGCCGAACGTCGCCCCTTCATCCCCATAAGTGGGCGAGATCACCATGGCCGAGACCCCATGTTCAATCATGGAGGCGACGACCTGCGCCTGCACGCCCGCGTCCTCACCCGTATTGGCGATGACCGTGGCATAGCCGCGCGCCGAAAAGGCCATCTGGGCCGAAGTCGCGAATTCGGTAAAGAACGGGTTGCGCAGATCGTTGATCACCAGGCCGATCAGTCCGACATTGGCACTGCGCAGGTTCGCCGCCGCGCGGTTGTAGACATAGCCGATCTCGGCCATCGCAGCGCGCACGCCGACGCGGGTCTCGTCCTTGACCAAGGGGCTGTCCTGCAGCACCAGACTGACCGTCGATTTGGACACACCCGCCGCAAGGGCCACATCAATGATCGTCGGCCGCTTGTTCACGCCTCACTCCACCCCGTGCAACGCCAGCAGCGTTTTCATCCGCGCCGCGGCCAGATCGGGCTGTGCCAGCAGCCGCGCCTGATCCGCCAGCCGGAACACTGCGGCATAATGCGTGATACCACGGGCGGATTGAAAGCCCGCAGGCATGATGAAATGCGACTGCTGGCCGTTCAGCCACGCCAAAAAGGCAATCCCCGCCTTGTAGAAGCGCGTCGGCGCGCGAAAAATCTCGCGGCTCAACGGCACGGTCGGGGCGAACAGCGCATCATAGGTGGCCATATCGCCCAGTGCCAGCGCCTCAAGCGCCTGAGCGGCGGCGGGGGCGATGGCTGCGAATATCCCCAGCAGGGCGTGGCTGTGATGCGTGCCGTCACCCGCAATCAACGGGGCATAGTTGAAATCATCCCCTGTATAAAGCCGCACGCCCGCGGGCAGACGCGCGCGGAACGCCTCCTCATGGCGCTGATCCAGCAGAGAGATTTTGATCCCGTCAATCCGCGACGGATAGGCCGCAATCAGAGACAGCACAAATTCCGTGGCGCGGTCGACATCCGTATGACCCCAATAGCCACGCAAAGACGGGTCGAACATGTCGCCCAGCCAGTGCAGGATCACCGGGTCTTTCGCCTGCGCAATCAGGCGGGCATAGACACGGGCATAGATGCCTTCATCCGCGCCAATCGCGGTGAACGCGCGGCTGGCCATCAGAATGATTTGCCCGCCCGCGCCTTCAATCGCCGCCATCTGTGTTTCATACGCGGCAATGATCGCAGGCGCGTCGCGCAGGTCCGACAGCGGCACATGATCAGTGCCCGCACCGCAGGCCACGCGCGGCCGCAGGGGATGCACCCTTGCCGCCACCATCGTCCGCTGGATCAGTTCCAGTGCTGTGGGCCAGTCCACGCCCATGCCCCGTTGTGCGGTATCCATCGCCTCGGCCAGCCCCAGCCCCTGATCCCACAGGCCCCGCCGAAAACCAAGCGTGGCGTCCCAATCCACTGCCGGGCGCGTATCCCACGGGCTGCGTTCGCGCAGCGGGTCGGATACGACATGCGCCGCCGCAAAGGCGGTGCGTGTCAGCGGCACTTTCGGCGCGCGCGGGATCAGCGGGTCCCCGGTGAGGTGGTAGGGTTCAAGCGTTCCCTCATAGGTTGGCAGGGTCAGCATGCCATGCCCTTTCTGCAAATGTCTGGCACCCTAGGGCGCTGTGGAAAGATCAAAGACCAGAATGCCATCCAGCCCGCCAACTGCACCGGCCACCAATGCCGCCCCCACGGCCTTGTGGGCGGGATGGTCCTGATAGGCTGCAAGGGTGGCCCAATCCGCGAAATCGGCGACAAAGCCGTGCATATAGCCACGTTCAATCTGTTCGGGGCTTTCACTGCGCCCGGCGGTGATCGACAGAACACCGGGCAGCAGCCCCTTGATGCGGTGCAGATCGGCAAAGATCGCGGCAATCGCGGCTTCCATGATATCGGGGCGAAAACGGATCAGGACGATATGGCGGATCATGCGGTGACCCCATGGTCTGCGCGGATCATGTCAGCCGCTTTTTCGGCGATCATGATCGTGGCGGCATTGGTGTTGGATGACACGACCGTCGGCATGACGGACGCATCCACCACCCGCAGGCCCGCAATCCCGTTGAACCGCAGGCGCGTGTCGACGACGGCAGCGGCATCGCTGCCCATCCGGCAGGTGCCCGCCGGGTGATGATCGGTTTTCGCATGACGGCAGGCATAGGCGATCAGATCGGCCTCGGTCTGCACCTCTGCCCCCGGCAAGCGTTCGGCCAGCACATAAGGCTTCAACGCATCCTGCCGCATGATATCGCGCGCAAGGCGCAGCCCCCGCAGTGACATTTCCCGGTCATAGGGATAGGCCCAATAGTTCGGGTCAATCAGCGGGGCCGCCAGCGGATCGGCACTGGCCAGCCGCACCGTGCCACGCGAGCGGGGCCGGAGATACGCGGAATTCAGTGTAACGCCTCCATGCGGCATGCGTGCGACGCCCGCCTCGATCCCCGAGCCAAGGCCGAGATGCAACTGGATGTCGGGTGAGCGTGCGGCAGGATCGGCATACCAGAACCCACCCGTTTCAAACAGGCTGGACGCCACCGGCCCGCGTCTGGTCAGCAGGTATTGTAGGCCCGCAAGTGCCGACAGATGCGGTTTGGCAAAGCGGTCATAGGTGTGATCGCCCGTGCATTCGGCGATCACGAACAGGTCGACATGATCCTGCAGGTTTGACCCCACGCCGGGTTGGTCGAACACCGCTCTGATGCCCACGGACGCCAGATGGTCAGCTGGCCCGATGCCCGACAGCATCAGTAAACGCGGTGATCCGATGGCACCCGATGACAGGATCACTTCCGAGTTCGTCCGCAGGACCCCCTCACCCGCGATCTCTACACCGACGGCGCGGCCCCCCTCGACCACGATGCGCCGCACCTGCACACCCGTCCGCACCGTCAGGTTCGCCCGCCCCCGCGCAGGCCCCAGATAGGCGACCGACGTGGACGACCGCCGCGCATTGCGTTGCGTCAACTGGTAGTAGCCCACGCCATCCTGCGCGGCCCCGGTCATATCCATGTTGCGCGGGATACCCAGCTGGGCGGCTGCCGCAAAATACGCCTCGCAGATCGGCAAGGGTGCGCGGGGCTGCGATACGCCCAACGGCCCGCCCTTGCCGTGATAGCGGTCATCATGGGTGTCGTTGTCTTCCGCCTTGCGGAAATAGGGCAAGACGTCCTCATAAGACCAGCCGTCGCAGCCCATCTGCCGCCATTCGTCATAATCCAGCGCATTGCCGCGCGTGTAGATCTGCGCGTTGATCGACGATCCACCGCCGATCACGCGCGCCTGCGTGTAGCGGATCACCATGTTGTTCATGTGAACTTGCGGCACCGTTTGCCAGCCCCAGGACCCGATGCCCTTGGTCATCTTCGCAAAGCCTGCAGGCAGGTGATAGAACGGATGCCGGTCGCGCCCCCCGGCCTCCAGCAGCAGCACACGCACGGACGCGTCTTCCGACAAGCGCGCGGCCAGCACGCATCCCGCCGACCCGCCCCCGATGATGATGAAATCGTAGTCCATGGGCATCCTTACAGGCGTGGAATGGAAAGGCCGCCATCGACCGGGATCACGGCGCCCGTGGCAAAGGCCATCTGGCCCGTGGCAATTGGTACGATGATCTGTCCGATATCGCGGGCCTCGCCCCAGCGGGCGGCGGGGACAAGGCCGCCTTCGATGCGGGCGGTGTAGGTGTCACGCACGCCTGCGGTCATGTCGGTGGCGATGATGCCGGGGCGCAACTCGAACACACCGATCCCATCCGGGGCAAGCCGTGCCGCAAACAGATGCGCCATCATCGACGCGCCCGCCTTTGACATGCAGTATTCGCCGCGTTCGACACTGACCATCGCGGCACTGACCGAGGTGATGAAACTGATGGAGCGGTAGGTGGCACTGGGCCGCGCCACCATGCGCCGGGCCACGGCCTGCGCCAGAAAGAAAGCACCGCGCAGGTTGACAGCCATCACGGCATCATAGCTGTCGGGGGCAATGTCCAGAAGATCACCCCGCACGCGCGCAGGCACGCCTGCGTTTGACACCAGCGTGGTGACCGGGCCAAAGGCTGCCTCGACCTGGTTCAACAAGGCGGGGCAGGCACTGATATCGCGCAAATCGTGCTGGAAATACCGCGCCGCATCGCCAAGATCGGCCAGCGCGTTCTGCACGGACGGCGCATGAGGCGGCTGTTCGGCGGCAAGCGCCACGCGAAAGCCCGCCTGCACCAGGGCCGTGGCGATGCCAAGCCCGATGCCCTGCTGCCCACCTGTGACAAGCGCTGTTCCCGTCATGCCGCCATCCCCGCCTTGATATGATCCGCCGTGCGCAGGGCCAGTGCGGCGATGGTCAGGGCCGGGTTGACCGCAGCGGATGTGGGCAGCACCGACGCGTCCACGATGAAGAGATTGTCATGGTCATGAGCCCGGCAGAACGGGCCCACTACGGATGTCGCGGGATCATGCCCCATGCGCACCGTGCCGCATTGGTGGCTGGGGGTACGCCGGTCAAAGGCGCGGCTGAGAACGATGGGATAACCCGCGCGGCGCAGCATCTGCTTGACCTTTGCCACCAGTGCCAGATGCGCATCCCAATTCGACCGCTTCCAGTCCAGCACGATCTGGCCGTTTTTCAGGCTGACACGGCTGTCAGGGTTGGGCAGGTCTTCGGACATGGCCAGAAGATCAATCGAATGCCGTGCAATCCAGTTTGCCACGGGCCGCGGAATGGGCGTGTCGGATGCCAGGATCGGACCCGAGATTTTGCCCAGAAGCTGGATATTGCCCAGAGGCTGCCCCTGCGGCCCGCCCGTCAGGTAGAAATCGTTCACATGCAGGGTTTTCTGGTAAATCCCATCATTGCGGCGCAGGGGGTGGATGGCCAGAACCGCGCTCAGGTTATGGTTCATGAAATTGCGGCCCACCTGATCCGATCCATTGGCAAGCCCGGTCGGGTGATTGTCATTCGCGGATGACAGCAGCAGTGCTGCCGACATCACCGCGCCCGCCGCCAGCACGATCAGCGGTGCCGTCAGGCGTTCGACGCGACCGCCGTGCGCCACCTCTACCGCCGTGATGCGTCGCCCATCCGCGATCAACCGCGTCACCCGCGCGCCCGTCATCAGGGTGACGTTCGGGTGCTGCAATGCGTGCGCCAGCCCTACGGTTTCGGCATCCATCTTGCCGCCGCAGGTATCGGGAAACGCATCCCACGGGGTTTTCCCGTGGGCGAGCCAGCGGTCGATATCCACCCCCAGCGGCAGGGAGGCAGGGTGCAGGCCCACAGCTTGCAGCCGCGCCCGCAGATCGGCAATCGCGGGTTCATCCGGGACGGGGGGAAAGTTGTAGTGGCCGGAATGCGCGGGTTCCGACGGATCCTCCCCAAGCGCACCACGCACCTGATACAGGTTCTCAGCAGCCTGATAATGCGGCTCCAACGTCGCATAATCCATGGGCCAGCCGGGTGTCGTGCCACCCATGTGCTGCATCGTCCCAAAGTCCTGCGCGCGGTAGCGCATCAGGACCGCACCGTAGAATTTCGAATTGCCGCCCGCATAGTAGTAATTGCCCGGATTGAACGGCTTGCCATCCCCATCCAGCCATTCCTCATCCGGGCGGAAATGCCCGCGCGCAAAGATCGCATCTGGATCACGCGCCTGCGGACTGGCCTCCAGCCGCTGACCACGCTCCAGGATCAGGATGCGCCGCCCCGTGGGCGCAAGGGCCGCCGCCAGCGTAGCCCCGCCCATCCCGGACCCGATGATGATGATATCGGGCGCGGTCATGCCGGGATGCGCTGTTCCGTTTGGGGATCAAAGGCCACAGCCTTTTCCATGTTGATGGCAAAGTCGAACATCTGCCCCGGTGCCACGCTGGCATCTGCCCGCATCCGCGCAATCGCATCACGCCCGCCCAGCGGCATCGTGACGAACGTGTCTGATCCGGCAGGTTCGGTCACGGTCACGCGGTTGGCAAAGGGCTGGATATTGCCGGACTTCCGATCCGCCCCTTCGGGATCGGTGATCGCTTCGGGCCGGATGCCCAAGGTGATCTCGCGCCCCGCCCAATCGGCAAGGTTTG
>JAAFHS010000156.1 GCA_013298485.1 Rhodobacterales bacterium | reverse complement strand
CCCCTTCACCGCGCCCGCAGCGATGCCGCGCACGAACAATTTCCCCGACACGAAATAGATCACCAGCGGCACCAGCCCCGTGATGATCGTCGCGGCCATGTTGACGTTGTATTCCTTGACCCCCTGCACCGCGTTGACGATGTTGTTCAACTGCACCGTCATCGGGTAAAGTTCGGGCTTGGTGTAGACGACGCCAAACAGGAAATCGTTCCAGATGCCCGTGACCTGCAGGATGATCGCCACCACGAAAATCGGCAGGCTCATCGGCATCAGCACGCGGAAATAGATGCCCCAGAACCCCGCCCCATCCACCCTTGCCGCCTTGAACAACTCCTCCGGCAGGCCCGAGAAATAGTTGCGGAACAGCAGCGTCAGGATCGGCATGCCAAACACCGTATGCACCAGCACCAACCCCGTCAGCCCGCCGTACAGCCCCATTTCCCGCAGCAGGATCACGATGGGATAGAGCATCACCTGATAGGGAATGAACGCCCCGAAAATCAGGATGGTGAAAAACACATCCGCCCCTTTGAACCGCCAATAGGTCAGCGCATAGCCATTCACGCTTGCCACCGCGATTGACAGGATCACCGATGGGATCAGAATCCGCACCGAATTCCAGAACCCACGGCTGAGGCCATCACAGTTCAGGCCCGTGCAGGCCTCGGCCCAGGCTTTCACCCAGGGCTGAAACGTGATCTCCATCGGGGGCGCAAAGATATTGCCCATCCGCACCTCGGGCATCCCCTTCAGCGACGTCATCACCATGACCCACAAGGGCAGCAGGTAGTACAGGCAGAACACGAACAACGTGCCGTAAAGCATAATGTTGCCGGGCGAAAATCGGCGGTGCGGTTTCGCCCCGCGCGGGCCTGCAGCAAGATCAGCCATGCTTTTTGCCCCCGAATTCGAGGTAAGCCCAGGGGATCAGCACGATCAGGACGGACAGCAGCATCATGCTGGATGCCGCAAACCCCTGCCCCAGGTTCTGCGCCTGAAACATGTAGTCATAGACATACATCGCGGGCACCTGGCTGGAATTCCCCGGCCCGCCGCTGGTCTGCGCCACCACCAGATCATACAGCTTCACAATGCCCGCAGCGATAATGACCAGCGTGGTGATGAACACCGGGCGCATCATCGGGATCACGATGAACAGATAGGTCTTCCATGCCGGAATCCCGTCCACCCGCGACGCCTTCCAGATATCTTCGTCAATCCCGCGCAGCCCCGCCAGCATCAGGCACATCACGAACCCCGTGCCCTGCCACAGCCCCGCGATCAAAAGCCCATAGATCACAATGGATTGGTCGTTCAGCGGGTTGAAGGTGAAACTGGTCCAGCCAAGATTGCGCACCACCGATTGAATCCCGAAATCCGGGTTCAAAATCCACTGCCACACCAGCCCCGTCACAATGAACGACAGCGCGAAGGGATACAGCATGATGGTGCGGAACGTATCTTCAAACCGGATCTTCTGATCCAGCAGCACCGCCAGCAAAAACCCGATCACCAGCGTGAAAATCAGCGAGCATACCCCGAAGATCAGAAGATTTTCGATCGAGGTCAGCCAGCGGCTGTTCGACCACAGCCGCGCATATTGATCAAAGCCTACGAAAGTTTCGCGCGGCAGAAGTTTGGAATTGGTGAATGAATACAGCACGGTCCACAACGTGCCGCCCACAAACACCACCAGCGTCGTCAGCACCATCGGCACCGCCGCAAGTTTGGCATTCAGGTTGCGAAACAGCCGGTTTGGCTGGCCATTCTGCGCCATCTGGTCCCCCTGACCCGTGATAAAAAGGGCCGCCCTTCGTGCAGGCGGCCCTATCCGTTGGTCAGGTCAGATATTGGCCGACAGAATCTCCACCCAGCGGGCCTGCGCATCGGCAGGCGTCATGTCGGGCGATTTGAAGAATTCGACCATCAGGTCTTCCACCTGCGTCTGGGTGTCGGGTGACCAGACCTGATCCCCCGATGGCACCACATTGCCCGCCGCCAGAATCTCCAACCCCTTTTTCATGCAGTCATTTGCCGCCGACAGATCGATGTCCCCCCGGATCGGCAATGATCCTTTCTTCAGGTTGAACGCCACCTGCGCCTGCTGCGAAATCATCACGGACGCCAGTTCCAGCTGCGCCGCCTCTTTCGCCGGATCGTCCAGTTTCGGGAAATAGAACGCATCCCCCCCGGTCGAGATGTATTCATTCACGCCCAGTCCCGGCAGGCAGGTGTAGTCAACCCCCGCAACCTTGCCCGCAATGGAAAACTCACCCTGTGCCCAGTCGCCCATGATCTGGCCGCCCGCCTCGCCCGTCAGCACAAGGTTGGTCGCCTGGTTCCAGTCCTGCACAGTCGAATTGGCCGCCAGCGCACGCGCCTCTGCCGCCGCCTCGAACACTTTCAGCATTTCGGGCCCGGCGGCGGCCTCCATGTTCTTGTCGATGTTGATCGATTTCCACAGGTCCAGCCCGCCAATGGCTACTGCAATCGCCCCGAAGGCAAGGTTCGACTGCCAAGGCTGGTTGCCAAGGGCCAGGGGCAGCTTGCCCGCCGCCTCCAATGCCGGGGCCGACGCCACGAATTCCGACCAGTTCGTCGGCACCGGGATGCCCGCATCGGCATAGGCCTTGTTCGACAGCCACAGCCATTCCGGCGAATGGATGTTCACCGGCACGCAGTAGATGCGCCCATCCACCGTGCAACTGTCCAGCAGCGAGGGCGGGTAAATGAAATCCCGCCAGTGATCACGTTCCGCAATTTCGGTCAGGTCCAGCATCAGCCCCGCTTCGACCAGTTCCAGCGCCTGCTGGCCGTGGTTGAACTGCGTGGCCCCCATCGGATCGCCCCCGGTGATCCGGCTGATCATCACCGGGCGCGCGGTATCGCCACCACCTGCGATGGCACCGTCCACCCATTTATTGCCCGTGGCATCAAAGGCCTTGGCAAACTCGGCCACCGCCGCCGCCTCGCCCCCCGACGTCCACCAATGCGTAACTTCCAGTTCTTCTGCCATGGCCATGCCAGGCAATGCCACCGATGCCAGAAGTGCGGCCAGAGTATAGGTTTTCATGCAGTCCTCCCAAACTAACTTCGTTGCCTATAACGTTATAGAATCAGCCTATAACGTTATAGTTTTTTCGATCAAGCAATCTTTTCGCTTGTGAGATCACTTTTGCCGCGCCTTCAATGGGCGTCGAAATCAACGCTGAAAGGCAGCGGACATGGCCTTCGCCATCGCAGAAACCCGTGTTCAGATCGCCCTGCAAATCCCTTGCATCAGACGTTTTTCAACACTTGCCGCAGGTGCATCATCACGCGCCAGACCCCGCTTTTGCAACCCGCCCTGCAACCCAAAGGTGATTCGTTTCGCGCTGGTAAAGCCCGCCATCAGGTGGCAACACGTCGCTGTAACAACGGGGACACCTGCATGACGGCACCGCTCATTCTCGATACCGATGCCCGCCCGACGCTGAAAACGATCGCGCTGGAAACCGGTCTCGCCGTGGCCACCGTCAGCCGCGCGCTGAAAGATGCCCCCGATATCGGCGAGGCGACAAAGGCGCGCGTGCGCGCGGCGGCCACGCGGCTGGGCTACCGCCCCAACCGCGCGGGCGTGCGCCTGCGCACCGGCAAGACGAATGTCATCGCCCTCGTGCTCTCGACCGAGGCCGATGTGATGAACCACACCTCGCAGCTGATCTCCTCCATCGCGCAGGCGTTGCGGGGCACGTCCTATCACATGGTGATGATGCCGTTCTTTCCCGATCAGGACCCGATGGAACCTGTGCGTTATCTGGTGGAAACCGGGTCCGCCGATGGCATCATCCTGAATCAGACCACCGGGAATGATCCGCGCGTGCGGTATCTGGCGGCACGAGACGTGCCCTTTGCCACCCACGGGCGCACCGAAACCGGGATCGAGCACCCCTATTTCGACTATGATAACACCGCTTTCGGGCGGCTGGGTGTGCAGGCCCTTGTGGCGCGCGGGCGACGCCGGCTGCTGCTGATCGCACCCCCACGGGCGCAATGCTATGCCGGCCACATGATCGACGGGTTCAGGGCGGCCTGCGCGGACCATGGGATCGTGGCCGAAGTCCTGGCCCATGCCACCAGCGATTCCGGGGCCGCGATGATCGAGGCCGCGATGCAGCGCCGCATGGTCACGGCCCCGGTGCCCGATGGCATCATCTGCGGATCGACCACGGCGGCCATGGCCGCGGTTACGGGGGCCGAACTCTGCGGGCTGCAGATCGGCCGCGACTTCGATCTGGTCGCGAAAGAGGCGATCCGCTTTCTGCGCCGCTTTCGCCGCGACATGCTGGTGTTGCACGAAGATGTCAGCCGCGCGGGCGCACATCTTGCGCGGGCCGTCGTCGCGGCCATCGAACGGCGTGACGGGGCGGTGGCACAGGCCCTTGACCAGCCACAGGATTTCGATTGGGAATAGGGCGAACGGCTTATCAGGGGGGATCAGGGCATGAAGACGATCAAGGGACCGGCGCTGTTTCTGGCGCAATTCGCGGGCGATACCGCCCCGTTCAATTCCTGGGATGCGATCACCAGATGGGCCGCCGATTGCGGCTATCAGGGCGTCCAGATCCCCAGCTGGGACGCGCGCCTGTTCGATCTGGAAAAGGCCGCCACATCCAGGGATTACTGTGATGAGATCAAAGGGGTCGCCGCAGCCTCCGGCATTGCGGTGACAGAACTGTCCACCCATCTGCAGGGCCAGCTTGTCGCCGTCCACCCCGCCTATGACGATGCCTTTGATGGTTTCGCCGCCCCGCATGTGCGCGGCAACCCCAAGGCCCGGCAGGAATGGGCGGTGGATCAGGTGAAAAAGGCCCTCACCGCCTCACGCAACCTAGGCCTGACCGCGCATGCCACGTTTTCCGGCGCCCTCGCATGGCCCTATGTCTACCCCTGGCCACAGCGCCCCGCAGGCCTGATCGAGACCGCCTTTGATGAACTTGCCCGCCGCTGGCTGCCGATCCTGAACCATGCCGACGATTGCGGCGTCGATGTCTGCTATGAAATCCACCCCGGCGAAGACCTGCATGACGGCATCTCGTTCGAGATGTTTCTGCACCGCGTTGGCGGCCATGCCCGCTGCAACATGCTTTACGACCCCAGCCATTATGTGCTGCAACATCTTGATTATCTGCAGAATATCGACTTTTACCATGACCGTATCCGCATGTTCCACGTCAAGGATGCCGAACTCAATCCCACCGGGTCGCAGGGCGTTTACGGCGGCTATCAGTCATGGGTCGACCGCGCCGGGCGGTTCCGCAGCCTTGGCGACGGTCAGGTCGATTTCGCCGCCGTCTTCTCCAAACTCACGCAGTATGACTTCGCGGGCTGGGCCGTTGTCGAATGGGAATGCGCGATGAAACACCCCGAGGATGGCGCGCGCGAAGGCGCGGAATTCGTCAAGCACCACATCATCCGCGTCACCGAAAAGGCGTTTGATGATTTCGCGGGCGCAGGCACCGATCTTGCCGCCAACAAACGCATGCTGGGGATTTCGTGATGTCGACGAACGCCATCCGTCCGCCCCGCATCCGCCTTGGCATGGTCGGCGGCGGCCAAGGTGCCTTTATCGGCGCGGTCCACCGGATCGCGTCCCGCATCGACGATCAGTATGACCTCGTCGCAGGCGCGTTCAGCAGCACGGCGGAAAAATCAAAGGCCTCCGGCGCCGATCTCGGTATCGATCCCGCCCGCGCCTATGGCAGCTATGCCGAGATGGCGCAGCGTGAGGCGCGCCTCAAAGGCGGGATCGAGGCGGTGGCGATTGTCACCCCCAATCACATGCACGCGCCTGTCGCTGCAGAATTTCTGAAACGCGGCATCCACGTGATCTGCGACAAACCCCTGACCGCGACCCTGGCGGAGGCGAAAAAGCTGGCAAAAGCCGCCGCCACATCAGGTGCGATCTTCGCGCTGACGCATAACTATACAGGCTATCCGATGATCCGGCAGGCCCGCGCGATGGTGGCCGCAGGCGATCTGGGCGATATCCGCGTCGTGCAGGTGGAATATGCGCAGGACTGGCTGAGCACGGATCTGGAGGCGACGGGGCAGAAACAGGCAGGCTGGCGCACCGACCCTGCGCAGTCAGGGGCCGGTGGGGCCACAGGCGACATCGGCACGCATGCCTTCAACCTTGCGAATTTCGTCACAGGCCTGTCCCTGGAATCCCTCGCCGCCGATCTGCAGAGCTTCGTTCCGGGCCGCCGCGTCGATGACAACGGCCATGTGATGATGCGCTACCGCGGCGGCGCGCGCGGCATGCTGTGGTGTTCCCAGGTGGCCCCGGGCAACGAAAACGCCCTGCGCCTGCGCGTCTACGGCACCAAGGCCGGGCTGGAATGGGCGCAGGAAGACCCGAATTACCTGTGGTATACGCCCTTGGGCGAACCCAAACGCCTGCTGACCCGCGGCGGGGCAGGTGCGAATGCCGCCGCCGCCCGCGTCACACGCGTGCCGCCCGGCCATCCGGAAGGGTATCTGG
>JAAFHS010000157.1 GCA_013298485.1 Rhodobacterales bacterium | reverse complement strand
ACGCCGCGATCACATCCCCCCCGAACCGTGCCGCCAGCGCTACCGGGTCCGGCCCCAACTCCGCCAGTGCCGCCTGAAACGCCGCCAGCGGCATCGCCGCCGCATCCGCCACCGCGACCGACGCCAGCTCCCTTGCGAGTGCCCGCGCAGCCTCCGTGGCGAGTCCCGCGATCCCCGCCGCGTCCACAACACCCGCCTCCGCCTCCTCCAGTCGCCAGCCCCGCGCGGCAAGCCAGCCCTCCACCTCGTCCTGCGGTGTCACCGCCCCCTGTTCCGCCCGCCCGGCCGCATCCAGATACGCCACCAGCGCCCCGGCCCCCAGCGACATCCGCGCGCTGTCCTGATCCAGATTGCGGTGAAACCGCGCGCGCCAGTCCGGATCGATATCCTCGGTCTCGGCCAGTATCCCCGCCGTCGCCCGCACCGACGCCGCGGCCGACAGCACCTCATGCAGCGTGGCCGACAGATGCGGGTCATGGTTCAGCCGGTCGTTCAACGCCGTCACCGCCCGTTCCAGCCCCGCCATCCGTGCAGCCTGCGCCATCAGCACCGCCGCCCAATCCGGGAACCGCGCCAGGAACGCCTGCGCCTCACTCCCGTCCTGCCCCACCGCCGCCGCCGCCACGCGCAACGCATCCATCAGCGCTGCCTCCGCCGCCCCCGTCAGCGCCGCCGGATCAAGATCAAGCACCCCCGCCAGCCGCGTCAGCACAGCACCCGAAACACTGCGCCGGTTATGTTCGATCAGGTTGAGATAGGATGCCGAAATCCCCGCGCCCGCTGCCACCTGCCCTTGCCGCAACCCCAGCGTGATGCGGCGTTCGCGCAGGCGGGTTCCGGTCAAAGGGTTCATCAGGGCTCCTCGGTCGTCACGGTATCTACAACCCGCCCCCCCGGATTTGCAAAGCAAAAGGGCGCGCCCTTGCGGACGCGCCCCTTGTCATATCAGCAAGATTACTCCGCCAGCGCCTTGTCTGTGATGACGGATGTCCATGCCCCCACAGGTGCGGCCGAGATGACCGGGTCCGATCCGCCCGCCAGCAGCGTCGCCACCGTGCGTTCCGCAGCCGCCACATCCAGCGCGCCGTTCGACCCTGCCGTCAGCAGCGCCACTTCCGCCATCATCCGCTTTTGATGCTCTTCCGTCTGCGCGCCGGTCTCATCGTTTTCCAGCACGATCATCGCGGCCTCATCCGGGTTGGCTTCGGCATATTTCCAGCCCTGCATGGATGCGCGCACAAAGCGAACCATCTTGTCTTCAAACGCCGGGTCCGCAAGATTTTCCTCCAGCACGTACAGCCCGTCTTCCAGGGTCGCCACGCCCTGATCTTCGTATTTGAACGTCACGAGGTCATCCGCGCTGACGCCCGCCTCGATGACCTGCCAGTATTCATTGTAGGTCATGGTTGAGATGCAGGCCGCCTGTTTCTGCAGCAGCGGGTCCACGTTGAACCCCTGCTTCAGCACCGTCACCCCGCCCGCCGATCCGTCGGTCGCAAGGCCAAGCTGGCTCATCCAGCTCAGGAACGGATATTCATTGCCAAAGAACCACACGCCCAGCGTCTTGTCCGCAAAATCTGCGGGCGTCGTGATCCCGCTCTCCTTTAAGCAGGTCAGCATCATACCCGAAGACGCGAAAGGTTGCGCGATGTTCACCAGCGCCAGCCCTTTTTCGCGCGCAGCCAGTGCCGATGGCATCCAGTCCACCACGACATCCGCGCCGCCCCCCGCGATCACCTGCGTCGGCGCGATATCCGGCCCGCCAGGCAGGATCGTCACGTTCAGTCCCTCGGCCTCATAGAACCCCTTGGCCTGCGCCACGTAATAGCCTGCAAACTGCGCCTGCGTGACCCATTTCAGTTGCAGGGTCACGTCGTCCTGCGCATTGGCACTTGTCGCTGCCAGGGCAAGCAGCGCCCCTGTCAGTAGCTTTTTCATTCATCAACCTCCAAGTTGTGTCCCCATCGGGGATCGTTACGTCCTTTGCGACGGGTGCCAGAATGTCACCCCCCGTTCGATCAGCGCAATCGCCCCATAGAACAGCGATCCCGCCAAAGCCGCCACCGCAATCTCGGCCCAAACCATGTCAAGGCCAAGCTGCCCAACCTCGGTCGAGATGCGAAACCCCATGCCCCGCGTGGGGCTGCCGAAAAACTCCGCAACAATCGCGCCGATCAGGGCCAGAGTCGATGCAATTTTAAGCCCGTTGAACAGAAACGGCATCGCCGCAGGCAGGCGCAGTTTCAGCAGCGTCTGCCAGTAACTCGCACTGTATGTCGCCATCAGATCACGCTGCATCCGGTCGGTCGCGGCCAATCCTGCCACCATGTTCACCAGCACCGGGAAGAACACCATGATGACCACGACTGCCGCCTTGGACTGCCAGCCAAAGCCGAACCACATCACCATGATGGGCGCGATGCCGACAATCGGCAGGGCTGCCACGAAATTCCCCACCGGCAGCAGGCCCGCACGCAAGAATGGCGAGCGGTCGATCAGGATCGCCACCACGAAAGCCGCTGCACAGCCGATGAAGAACCCGGACAGCGCACCCTGTAGGAAGGTCGTGACGAAATCGATCCAGAGGATTGGCAGGCTATCGGCAATCTTCGCCGCAATAGCGGATGGTGGCGGCAGGATCACGGGCGAGACTTCGAAACCGCGCACCATCCCTTCCCAAAGCACAAGCAACGTCACGCCGAACAAAAACGGCATGACTAACCGCGTCGAGCGCCAGTCAAGTTGCGCCAGAACAACGTTGAAATGCCATGCGTTAATCCAGACTAGGAGACTTAAAATGATCTCTGGGGCAATGGCAAAGTCTGGGTACAGCATTCCTGCCGACAAGAGTAGCAGGAGTGCCATACTCAAGGTGTACGGCTCCCCAGCTCGAAGAAAAGATACCAAATGTCTCGAGAGCTTATTCACGCCGCTCCCCCCATCTGACGTTTCGCAAACCGCTCCAGCGCGCCCACGATCAGGATCAACGCACCCGCCAAAATCGCCGCCCCGAACAGCGCCGCCCACATATCCAGTGGCCGCCCGAACTGACTGCCCACCAGCATCCGCGCGCCAAGGCCTTCCGTCGCCCCCGATGGCAACTCGCCAACAATTGCACCCACCAATGCCGCCGCAATCGCCACCTTCAGCGAGGCAAAGAAGTACGGCATCGACGCGGGCAGGCGCAGTTTCCAGAAATTCTGCGCGCCCGATGCGTTGTAGGTAGACAGAAGATCGAGCTGCATCGCGTCAGGGGACCGCAGCCCCTTGATCATCCCCACCAGCACCGGAAAGAACGACAGATACGCCGCAATGATCGCCTTGGGGATCATCTTGCCATCTATCCCCGCCTTGTCTGACAGCACGATGATCATCGGTGCCAGCGCCACAATCGGGATCGTCTGGCTGATGATCGCCCAAGGCATCACCGATTTCTCCATCGTGCGGGAATAGACAATCGCCACCGCCAGCCCCACACCCAGCACGATCCCCATGCCAAACCCCAGCAGCGTCGCCTGCAGCGTCTTGAACCCGTGATACACAAGGCTCCGCTTGGACGTCACCGCCTGCCCCGCCACGCCGTCCCACAATTCCCCCGCCACCTGATGCGGCGGCGGCAGCAAGGGCCGCTCCTGATCCATCGTCTGCGGCACCATCTCCGCAAAGCTCACCGTGGTTCCCGCCCGTTCGGCCTGATCATAAACCCACTGCGCATTCAGCCAGATGGTGGCCGCATACCAGACCACGAAGATGATCCCGAGAACGGTCAGGACGGGGGTCACTGTTTTCATCTCAAGCATCCCCCCAGCCCGTCCCTCCCCCACGCAGGGGGGAGGGAGGAGCCTCGACCACAAGGCAGACGCGGATCGCACGAGCCCGCCCCGCCCCCCGCGTGGGGAAGGGGAAGGGAGGGCGGGCTCAGGCTGACACGTTTTATGCCTCTTCCGCCCTGCGGACGCGCGATGAGGCCCACGAAAACCGTCGTCGAGGCCCCAGGCCAAAGGGACAAGATCGTCGTCATATGCAGCCTGCTCTCTGTATCAAAACCAGAGATTTCCCAAAGACTTTCCATACATGCCCCGCCCGCAGCCCTTGCCGCACCCGGTGCGCGATGTCGATGAACGCCTGGCTATCGCGGATCTCCAGTGGGCGATCCGTCGGCAGGGGGCTGTCGATAATGTCCGTGATCCGCCCCGGACGGGGCGACATGACCACGATCTTGGTCGACAGATACACGGCCTCCGGGATCGAATGGGTCACGAAAGCAATCGTCTTTTGCGTGCGGTTCCAAAGCTTGAGCAGCTCCTCATTCAGCCGGTCCCGCACAATCTCATCCAGCGCGCCAAAGGGTTCATCCATCAACAGGATATCCGCATCAAAGGCCAGCGCCCGCGCGATCGAGGCCCGCTGCTGCATCCCCCCCGACAGCTGCCAGGGGAACTTGCGCCCGAAGCCGCCGAGTTCGACCAGTTCCAGAACGCGGTCCACCCGCGCATCCTGATCGGCACGCGAAAACCCCATGATTTCAAGGGGAAGGCGCACATTCCCTGCAATCGTCCGCCACGGATACAACCCCGCCGCCTGAAACACATACCCATAGGCCCGCGCCCGCCTCGCGGCATCCGGGGCCATCCCGTTCACCGTCAATGTGCCACCCGTCGGCGTCTCCAACGCCGCAATCGCGCGCAGAAAGGTGGTCTTGCCGCACCCACTCGGCCCGATGAACGAAACAAACTCCCCCCGATTGATGCTCAGGTTGACGTCTTTCAACGCATGCACCGGCCCGTCCCCTGTCTGGAACACGAGGTTCAGATCGCGGGCCTCGATGACGGGTGCGGCGGAAGATAACGTGTCCTTCAACTTTCTTTTTCCTTAAATTTCAGTGCTCTATACTTGTCGAAATTAGTTCTCGCCAAGATACGTTCGGCCAGCTGGTAGGTCAGACCAGCTACCGCACCCAGTCCAGTACCGAAAAGATCAACGTCGTATTCCCGCAAGACCCATAACTGATTTGGTAAGCACAGCACGGCAGCCGCAATGTATCCGGCCAATGCTCCGGCTAGTGCAAAAGCCAAGGGCGACTTTGCCCCGATCCACCAAAGGGTCAACCGTCCAAGTATGAAACCAGGCAAACCCGCAACAAATGCCATCAAAGCATTGATAAAATAAATCTGAAAGACTGAAGCGAACAGGAGGTCGCGCGGCAACGGCACAGGCCAAACCAGAGTCATACCTACAAACAGAACGGGCACCACCAAAGCTGTGGCGCAGTAGGCTACACTTATGGCTGGCACTGCGCGGATCATACCCCACTCGCCGGAATACCCGTCCGCACCACGGGCCGGGGTGCCGTCAGGTCTTTCCACTGGGTCAGCGCCCTGTTCACCGCTCCATTCGGCGGCCTCGCCACGAACTGGCCGTGACCTTCCTGCGTTTTCACCGTGCCATCTGCAATCGCCACATGCCCGCGCGTCAGGGTGTATCGCGGCAGGCCCTTCACAACTTTGCCCTCGAACACGTTGTAATCAATGGATGATTGCTGGGCGGCCGCCGTGATCGTCTTGGATTTCGCAGGGTCCCACACCACCAGATCGGCATCTGCACCGACCAGCGCCGCACCCTTTTTCGGATAGCAATTCAATATCTTGGCGATGTTTGTTGATGTAACCGCCACGAATTCGTTCATCGTGATCCGCCCCGTCGCCACGCCATGCGTCCACAGCAACGGCATCCGGTCCTCCAGCCCCCCGGTGCCATTCGGGATGCGTGTGAAATCCCCCACACCAAACCGCTTTTGCGCCGTGGTGAACGCGCAGTGATCCGTCGCCACCACCTGCAACGACCCCGCCGCCAACCCCGCCCACAAACTATCCTGATGCCGCTTGTCGCGGAACGGCGGTGACATCACGCGCCGCGCGGCATGGTCCCAATCGGGGTTGCGGTATTCGCTGTCATCCAGCGTCAGGTGCTGGATCAGGGGTTCACCGTAAACGCGTTTCCCATTCATCCGCGCCCGCCGGATCGCCTCATGCGCCTCTTCACAACTGGTATGCACGATATAGACCGGCACCCCCGCCATGTTGGCGATCATGATCGCGCGGTTGGTGGCCTCCCCCTCCACCTCGGGGGGTCGCGAATAGGCATGCGCCTCGGGCCCGGTATTCCCCGCCGCCATCAGCTTCCTCTGCAACTCCGCCACCACATCGCCGTTCTCGGCATGCACAAAGGGCATCGCCCCCAGTTCTGCACAGCGGCTGAAGGACGCGAACATCTCATCATCGTTCACCATCAACGCGCCCTTGTAGGCCATGAAGTGCTTGAACGAATTGATCCCCGCCTCGGTGACCGTCTTCATGTCATTGAAGACCTGCTCGCCCCACCAGGTGATCGCCATGTGATAGGAATAGTCACAGGTCGCGCGGCCCGATTTGTTGTGCCACATCTGCATGGCATCCATCAGCCCCTGCCCCTGCCCCGGCAGCACGAAATCCACCACCATTGTGGTGCCGCCGCTTAA
>JAAFHS010000155.1 GCA_013298485.1 Rhodobacterales bacterium | reverse complement strand
GCGCAGGGCACGGAACCCTTCCTTGTCATCGGCGGTTTCAGGGAACTGCAGCGCGCGGATGAAATCTGGGGTGGACACCGGCGGGCGCAGATCCTCGGCCGGCGTACCAAGGGCCAGGGCGGGCTGTTCATCCTGACTGGGGCGCGGGATGGCGAGTGCCACCTTGCGGTCGGCAGACGGCACGGTCAGCGTCAGATCACGGCGCGACTGGAAGGTGGCCATCGCGGCATCCGCCTGCCGGGCCGTCGCGGCAATCTCGTCAATCTTGCGCTCGACCGATGGTTTCAAGCCGACCGCCCCGCCCTGCTGCCCCGCGATATAGGCCTTGCGCATCGCATCCACGGTGGATTGCAGACGCGCGGCCTCACCCCGCAACTGGCGCACGGATCGCAGGGTGACAGCGGATGCCCAGATCAGCGCGAGCGGAAGAGACGCCACCAGCAGCGTCATCACAAGGCCGAGCGTGCCGCCCGCCGTATCCGCAGGCGCACGCCAGACATAAGCGATCACCGCGACAACCCAGATGACACTGAGCAGGCCTGCGATCACTTCGGTCGTCTCGATCTTCGGGCCTGCAGGGCTGCGGGCCGAAAGGCCGATATCTGCCGGGGTCTTGTCCTGGCGGTCTGGCATCGGAACCTCAGATGAAACGGATGCTCAGCACTTCATAGCTGCGCTGGCCGCCGGGGGTGCGCACATCCACGCTGTCGCCTTCGTCCTTGCCGATCAGGGCGCGGGCGAGGGGGGATTTGATGTTCAACCTGCCGTTTTCGATATCGGCCTCGGGTTCACCCACGATCTGATAGGTTTTCTGATCGCCGCTGTCCTCATCGGCCAGCGTCACGGTGGCGCCGAATTTGATCGTGCCCGAAAACTTGGTCGGATCAATCACCTCGGCCAGCGAGACGATCGCCTCGAGTTCCTTGATGCGGCCCTCAATGAAGCTCTGCTTTTCACGCGCGGCGTGGTATTCGGCATTTTCCGACAGATCGCCATGTTCGCGCGCCTCGGCGATCGCACGGATCACGGCCCCGCGTTCCACGGATTTCAGTTGCCTCAGTTCTTCATCCAGTGCGGTGAAACCCGCACGGGTCATCGGGATTTTTTCCATCATGCCCTGCGTCACAAAAAAGCAGCGCCACGGTCCGGAGAGGAGCCGTGGCATGCCGCGTATGCCCCAAGATGATCCTATGGGGGGCGCAATTGCAAGGGGGATGGGGGGATTTTGCCGCAGGTGGCGTGATGTGGCGTTACCGTTGACGCGGGCCCACCCGTAGGGCAAATCCCTGTGCGACATAAAATGGCCCGAAGGACGCGGTGATGACGGACGTTGTGCGCGAAAAGATGAAATACGATGTGGTCATCGTGGGGGCGGGGCCTGCGGGATTGTCGGCGGCGATCCGGCTGAAACAACTGGACAGTGATCTGACGGTGGTCGTTCTCGAAAAAGGGTCAGAGGTCGGCGCGCATATCCTGTCGGGTGCGGTGCTGGACCCCTGCGGCCTTGATGCGCTGATCCCCGATTGGCGCACACGCGGGGCCCCGGTGAAAACAGAAGTGACCGAGGATAACTTTTACATTCTGGGCGCTGCGGGCCGCGTGCGCATCCCGAACTGGCCGATGCCGCGGTTCATGTCGAACCACGGCAACTACATCGTCAGCATGGCCAATGTCTGCCGCTGGATGGCCGAACAGGCGGAAGGCCTGGGGGTGGAGATTTTTCCGGGCATGGCCTGTTCGGAACTGGTCTATGACGGCACCCGCGTGGCGGGCGTTGTTGCGGGCGAATTCGGGCGCGACCCTGCGACGGGTCAGCCGGGGCCGAATTACGAGCCGGGGATGGAGCTGCTGGGGAAATATGTGTTCCTGAGCGAGGGCGTGCGCGGGTCTTTGGCCAAGGAAGTGATCGCGAAATACGATCTGTCGGCGGGCAAAGAGCCGCAGAAGTTCGGCCTTGGCATGAAGGAAATCTGGGAGATTGATCCGGCCAAGCACAAGGCAGGTACGGTGACGCATACGATGGGCTGGCCTTTGGGCAGGAATGCCGGTGGTGGCAGCTTTATCTATCATCTTGAGAATAATCAGGTTTACGTGGGTTTTGTCGTCCATTTGAACTACGAAAACCCGCATCTTTACCCCTATATGGAATTCCAGCGGTTCAAGCATCACCCGATGGTGGCGGAGCTGCTGAAGGGTGGCAAACGCGTGGCTTACGGTGCGCGCGCGATTTCCGAAGGCGGCTGGCAGTCGATCCCCAAGATGGTGGCACCGGGGGTGGCGCTTCTGGGCTGCACGGCGGGTCTGGTGAACGTGCCGCGCATCAAGGGTAATCACAATGCGATGCTGTCGGGGATTGCTGCGGCAGAGGCGGCGCATGCGGCGATCAAGGGTGGCCGTGCGGGCGATGAACTGGCGGATTACGAAGTGGCGGTGCGGACGGGCGCCATCGGGCGCGACCTGAAACGCGTGCGCAACGTGAAACCCCTGTGGTCGCGCTATGGGCTGGTGGCAAGCCTTCTGGGCGGCGGGGTCGACATGTGGGCCAATACCGTGGGCCTGACGGTATTCGGCACCTTGAAGCACGGCAAATCTGATGCGGCGGCGACGGGGAAGGCTGCGGATTTCAAGGTGATCGATTACCCGAAACCCGATGGCGTTCTGTCGTTCGACCGGCTGACCAACGTGGCCTATTCCTTTACCAACCATGACGAGGCGCAGCCTGCGCATCTGAAACTGCGCGATGCGTCGATCCCGATTGCGGTGAACCTGCCGCAATATGCCGAACCCGCGCAACGCTATTGCCCGGCAGGCGTATACGAGGTGGTGGGCGACGGGGCCGCGGCGCGGTTCCAGATCAATTTCCAGAACTGCGTGCATTGCAAGACCTGCGACATCAAGGACCCCAGCCAGAACATCATCTGGACCACGCCGCAAGGCGGGGGCGGGCCGAATTACCCGAATATGTGATGATCGGGTGCGGGGCGTGCATTGCCCTTGGCCCGCGCGCGCGATAGCCTTTGACGGGTATCGAAAGGGGTCATGATGCGTCTTTTTTCTGCCCGTCTTGTCGGAACCCTCGTGCTCGCCGCCCTTTTGGGCAGTGCGGCCCCTGTGGCCTTTGCCGATGAAAACCCCGGCGCCTATCTCGCCGCGCGATCCGCTGCGGCAAATCGCAACTATGCCGAGGCGGCGGTCTGGTTCACCCTGGCACTGGAGGCGGACCCCGAAAATCTGGGGCTGATCGAAGGGATTCTGCAGTCGCAGATCGGCATCGGTGATTTTGACGGGGCCACCGACACAGCCCAGCATCTGGTGGATGCAGGTCAGCCGGGACAGACAGCACCCATCGTGCTGCTGGTCCGGAATGCCGAGGCCGAAGACTATGATGCGATCCTGACGGATCCGACCAGTGCAGGCGTCAATGCCCTGTATGAAAAGCTGACCAAGGCCTGGGCGGCGGTCGGCAAGGGCGATATGTCCGGCGCGATCGCCGGGTTCGATGCGGTGACGGCAACGCCGTCGATGGGGGCGTTCGGCCTGTATCACAAGGCCCTCGCACTGGCGTCGGTGGGCGATTACGAAGGCGCGGATGAGATCATGTCGGGCCGCGCGGCGGGGCCGATTGCCGTGATGCGGCGCGGCGTGATTGCCCATGTGCAGATCCTGTCGCAACTGGAACGCAACGCCGATGCGATCAAGGTGCTGGACCAGACCTTTGGCAACACAGCGGACCCCGAGGTGATCATGCTGCGCGCGCGTCTCGCGGCGGGGGAGCCGATCCCCTTTGATGTCGCGCGCAATGCGAAGGATGGTCTGGCCGAGGTGCTGTATACCATCGCAGGCGGTCTGAACGGCGAGGCGGATGATACCTTCACGCTGGTCTATGCCCGCGCCGCCGCCCGCCTGCGCCCCGACAATACCGAGGCGCTGCTGATGGTGGCAGGGCTGCTGGAACAGCTGCAACAGTATGATCTGGCGACACAATCCTATGCGGCGGTACCGGCCGATGATCCGTCATTCTTTGTTGCCGAAGTGGGCCGCGCGGAAACCCTGCGCAAATCCGGCAAGGTCGAGGCCGCGATTGAAGTGCTGCAGGCCCTGAGCCGCAGCCATGCCGAGGTGCTGGGCGTGCATGTCGCATTGGGCGATGCCTTGCGCCGCGAGGAACGCTTTGCCGAGGCGATTGTGGCCTATGATGCGGCGGTGGCACTGATCCCGACGCTGGAATCGCAGCACTGGACCATCGTCTACAGCCGGGGGGTCAGCCATGAACAGAATGGCGACTGGCCAAAGGCCGAGGCGGATTTCCGCACGGCCCTCCGGCTTAATCCGGATCAGCCGCAGGTGTTGAACTATCTTGGCTACAGCTTTGTCGACCGGGGCGAAAACCTGGACGAGGCGCTGCAGCTGATTGAACGCGCGGTCGCGGCAGAGCCGCAGTCAGGGTACATCGTCGACAGTCTGGCCTGGGCCTATTTCCGGCTGGGGCGGTTCGACGATGCGGTGGCACCGATGGAGAAGGCGTCGCTTCTGGAACCCGTCGATCCGGTGGTGACGGACCATCTGGGCGATGTCTACTGGGCGGTGGGCCGCGTGCTGGAGGCGCAGTTCCAGTGGCGGCGGGCGCTGTCTTTTGAACCTGAAGAGGACGAGGCCACCCGCATCCGCCGCAAGCTGGAAGTGGGGCTGGACGCGGTGCGGGCCGAAGAAGGCACGCCGCCGATCCGCCCGTTGGCGGCAACCGAAGGCACGCCTGCCCCCGGATCGGATGAGAACTGAATTCGCACCGGCCAAGGTGAACCTTGCGCTGCATGTGACAGGGCAGCGGGCGGATGGGTATCATCTGCTTGACAGTCTGGTGGTGTTTGCAGGCGTGGGCGACCGGGTCACGGTGACCCCTGCGGATGCACTGACGCTGACCATCACGGGGCCGCAGGGGGCGGCACTGCCACCCGGTGACGACAATGCCGTGCTGCGCGCGGCCAGGATTTTCGGGCCTGCGCGCGGGGCGGCGATCACGCTGGACAAACTGCTGCCGGTGGCATCGGGCATCGGGGGCGGATCGGCGGATGCGGCGGCGACCCTGCGGGCGCTGGCGGCGCTGTGGGGCCTGCCGCTGCCGCCTGCGGCAGATGTGCTGACCCTGGGGGCGGATGTGCCGGTCTGTCTGGCGGGGGGGCCTGCGCGGATGACCGGGATCGGGGACGGGGTCGCGCCGCTGCGCCATCCCCTGCCGCCCGCCTGGCTGGTGCTGGTCAACCCGGGCGTGGCGGTGGCGACGCCTGCGGTGTTCAAGGCGCTGGTGCAGCACGATCACGCGCCCTTGCCGGATCAGTTGCCGCACTGGACGGGTGCGCGCGATATGGCGGCCTTCCTGCACGCGATGCGCAATGATCTTGAAGACCCCGCCATCCGCACCGCCCCGGTGATTGCGGATGTGAAGGCCGCACTTGCAGGCCAGCCAGGCTGCCTGCTGGCGCGGATGTCGGGGTCGGGGGCCACGTGCTTCGGGCTGTTCGCGGAGGCCGGTGCGGCGGCTGTGGCAGCCGCCGCGATCCGTGCGGCGCAGTCATCCTGGTGGGTGGCGGATGCGGCGGTTCTGGGGTGATCACACCGCAATCGCCGTCGTCTTGATCACCGTGCGCAGTGCGAAACTCGACTGCATCTTGGCGACACCGGGCAGGCGTGACAGGTACTGGCGGTGGATGCGGGCGAAGTCTTCGGTGTCTTCCGCCAGGATTTTCAGCAGGTAATCCGCCGTGCCCGCCATCAGATGGCATTCCAGCACATCGGGCACGCGGGCGATGGCATGCTCAAAGGCATCAAGCAGATCATCGGCCTGCCCCTGCAGCGTGATTTCCACGAACACGGTCGTCGGCTTGCCGATGCGCCGTGCGTCGATCAGCGCGACATAGGCCGCGATATAGCCATCCTCTTCCAACCGCTGCACACGCCTGTGGCAGGCGGAGGGTGACAGGTTCACGCGCTCTGACAGATCGGCATTGGAGATGCGGCCTTCCTTTTGCAGAACGGCGAGGATGCGACGGTCTGTGGCGTCGATATCGGGCATTGCGGTGGAATCTTTCACGCTGAAGCGATTTCATCGAAGAAATTACCACGAACCGGACAAAATGCCATGCAGAATTCAAAGCATTTGCAACGGATCAGGCGCATCCTTGCCCCATCAACACCGTTCCGGTGTCAGGGAGAGAAAAGATGAAAATCGGTTGCCCGAAGGAAATCAAACCGCAGGAATTCCGCGTCGGCATGACGCCCAATGCCGCACGCGAGGCGGTGAACCACGGCCATAGCGTGCTGATCGAGGCCGGTGCCGGTGTCGGCTCGGGCTTTGCCGATGCCGATTATGTCGCCGCGGGGGCCCGGATCATCGGCACGGCGGAGGAGGTGTTCGCCAGCGCCGACATGATCGTCAAGGTGAAGGAACCGCAGGCGGTGGAACGCGCCCGGCTGCGCGAAGGCCAAGTGCTGTTCACCTATCTGCATCTGGCCCCCGACGCGCCGCAGACCCA
>JAAFHS010000159.1 GCA_013298485.1 Rhodobacterales bacterium | reverse complement strand
ACGCAGATTTCCTTTGTCATGCAACGGATTTGCGCCCTAGGATGGTGATCGAAGAGGGGGAAGACTCATGGACCTATCTGACAGCCGCGACATCAAGGCGGACCCGGCACATGTCTGGGCGGCAATCCTGGACCCGGAAGTCCTCAAAGTCTGTGTACCCGGTTGCGAAAGCATGACCGGGTCAATTGCTGACGGATTTGAGGCTGTGGTTGTACAAAGGGTCGGCCCGGTTTCGGCCCGGTTCACTGGTGTTGTTCAGCTGTCCGATATCGTCGAGGGGCGATCCCTGAAAATCAGCGGTGAAGGCAAAGGCGGCCCTGCCGGTTTTGCCAAGGGCGGCGCAGATGTCACACTGGAACCGATCGAAGGCGGCACTAAGCTCACCTATGTCGTGAAGGCAAATGTCGGTGGAAAGCTGGCACAACTTGGCAGCCGGATTATTGATGGATTTGCCAAAAAGATGGCTGATGAGTTCTTTACCCGCTTTCAGGACGCGGTTGAGGGGCCTGATGATGAGGTCGAAGCGGCGGTGGACGAGACAACGGAAAAGAAGAAAGGCTGGTTCAGAAGGCTGATCGGCACCTGATCCTCAATTGTACCAAGGTAAGAAGACGACCCAGGGAGGACTGACATGACGACAATCTCGATGACCGTGAACGGCAAAGCCGTTTCGGGCGAGGTGGAAGGGCGCACGCTGCTGTCGTCCTTTCTGCGCGAAGGGCTGGGGCTGCGGGGCACCCACATCGGCTGCGAAACCACGCAATGCGGGGCCTGTGCCGTGCATTTGGACGGGCAGTTGGTGAAATCCTGTTCCGTTCTGGCGATGGATGCGGCGGGGGCCAGCGTGACCTCGATCGAAGGGATGGCCAATGGCGATGGTAGCCTGTCGGTGATCCAGGCGGCATTTCAGGAACATCACGGGCTGCAATGCGGGTTCTGCACGCCGGGGATGGTAATGGCGACAGCGGCCTTGCTGAAGGTCAACGCAAAACCGACCGAGACCGAAGTCCGCCATTATCTGGAAGGCAACATGTGCCGCTGCACGGGATACCATAACATCGTCAAGGCGGTGATGGCGGCATCCGGGCAGGATGTATCGGCGATTGCTGCTGAATAACACGCAGTTTCAATGAATTGGCGGGCGTCATTCACGCATCGCAATAACGGGAGGAGTTCGATATGCCCAAAGACGGCATCGGCGCCAGCACTGTCCGGCGCGAAGATATCCGGTTTCTGACCGGCAAGGGACGCTATACGGCCGACATCAACCTGCGCGGGCAGGCCTATGCAGTCTTCCTGCGGTCAGACGTGGCACACGGGCGCATCAACGATATTGATACCAAGGCGGCCATGGCAATGCCGGGGGTGCTGGCGATCATGACGGGTGCGGATTTTGCGGCCATGGGGGGTAACCCTGCAGGCTGGCACATTCCCAGCCGTGATGGCAGTGCGATGAAAGAACCGAAACGCCCGGTGCTCGCGCATGGCAAGGTGCGCCATGTCGGCGATGCCTATGCGATTGTGGTTGCCGAAACGCTGGAACAGGCGCGTGATGCGGCCGAGGCGGTGGTGACGGATATCACTGAATTGCCGGCCATCGTCGATATGGCACAGGCCATCGCCAACAGCGACAACCGCGTGCATGACGAGATCGCGAACAACGTCTGCTTTGACTGGGGCTGGATCGAGGATAACCGCGCCGCGGTGGATGCCGCCTTTGCATCGGCCCCGCACGTCACCACACTGGAGCTGACGAACAACCGTCTGGCCCCGAATGCGATGGAGACGCGCGCCTCCATCGGGGATTACGACAGCGGGACGGAAGATTACAAGCTGTACACGACCAGCCAGAACCCGCACCTGAGCCGCCTGTTGATCGCGGCCTTTGTGATGGGCATACCGGAAAACAAGTTGACGGTAGTCGCCCCCGATGTGGGCGGCGGGTTCGGGTCGAAAATCTATCACTACGGCGAGGAAGCCGCGGTTCTGGCCGCGTCCAAGGCGATTGACCGCCCCGTGAAATGGGTGGCGGACCGGTCCGAAGCATTTCTGTCGGATGCGCACGGGCGCGACCATGTGACAAAGATCCAGCTGGCGACCGACAAGCAGGGCAACTTCCTTGCGCTGCGCACGGAGACAATGGCAAATGTGGGGGCGTATCTGTCGAACTTTTCGACCGCCACGCCAACCTTCCTGCATGGCACGCTGATGGCGGGACCGTACAAGACGCCGCTGGTTTATGTGAACGTGAAGGCGGTGTTTACCAACACTGCACCCGTCGATGCCTATCGCGGAGCAGGGCGGCCCGAAGCGACCTATTCCATCGAACGCGTCGTGGACAAGGCCGCACATGAGTTGGGCATCGACCCGCTGGAAATCCGGCGGAGGAATTTTATCCAACCCGATCAATACCCATACACGACGCCTGTGGGCCTTGTGTACGACACGGGCAACTACAACGCGACTTTGGACAAGCTGATTGATATCGGCGATCTGGCGGGGTTTGAGAAGCGTGCCGCGGCATCCAAAGCCAAGGGTAAGCTGCGGGGCCTTGGCCTGTCGACCTGGATTGAGGCCTGCGGGATCGCGCCGTCGAACCTTGTGGGCGTTCTTGGCGCACGCGTCGGTCTTTATGATGCGGCGACGGTGCGGGTGAATGCGACCGGCAACATTTCGGTGATGACCGGCGCGCACAGCCACGGGCAGGGGCATGAAACCGTGTTCCCGCAGGTAGTGGCTGATATGCTGGGGATCCCAGCGTCATCCATCGACATCGTGCATGGCGATACGTCGAAAATCCCTTTCGGGATGGGGTCTTACGGATCGCGTTCGCTGGCCGTCTGTGGCACGGCGATTGTGAAGGCGACGGAAAAGATCATCGCGAAAGGCAAGAAGATTGCCGCGCATATGCTGGAGGCCGCTGAAAGCGATATCACTTTTGCCGATGGCAAATTCAGTGTCGCAGGGACGGACAAGGCCAAGACATTTGGCGAGATCGCGTTTTCGGCCTATGTCCCGCACAACTACCCGCTGGAGACGCTGGAACCGGGGCTGGAAGAGACGGCCTTCTATGATCCGGCCAACTTTACCTATCCTGCAGGCGCCTATGCCTGCGAGGTCGAGGTGGACCCGGAGACGGGGCAGGTGACCATCGAAAAGTTCACCTGCGCGGATGATTTCGGCAATGTGATCAACCCGATGATCGTGGCGGGCCAGGTGCATGGCGGGGTGGCGCAGGGTATCGGGCAGGCGCTGCTGGAAAACGTGGCCTATGACGATAACGGGCAGCTGTTGTCGGGATCGTTCATGGATTACGCGATGCCGCGCGCCGATGATCTGCCATTCTACACGGTAGATCACAGCTGCAACACGCCCTGCACGCACAATCCGCTGGGCGTGAAAGGCTGCGGCGAGGCGGGCGCAATCGGCACGCCACCAGCCGTCGTCAACGCGGTGGTCAATGCGCTGCAGCGTGGCGGGCACAAACATGTCACGCATCTGGAAATGCCCGTGTCGCCATCGCGCGTCTGGGCGGCAATGCAAGGGTAGGGATCATGCACAACTTCGAATTCGTGAAGCCATCAACTGTTGCGGATGCCGTCAAGGCGATGGCGGGCAGTGGCGCGCAGGCGCTGTCGGGGGGGCAGACCTTGCTGCCCACCATGAAAGCGCGCCTTGCGGCCCCGGCCGTGCTGGTCAGCCTGACCGGCGTTGCCGAGATGAAGGGCGTCTGCATGGGGGATGATGGTCTGTCTGTCGGCGCTGCGACAACACATGCGACAGTGGCAGCTGAGGCACGCAAGTCCTTTGCAGGACTTGCAAATCTGGCAAACGGCATCGGCGATCCGGCCGTGCGTAACCGGGGCACGATCGGCGGGTCGCTGGCCAACAATGATCCTGCGGCCTGCTATCCATCAGCGGTGCTGGCGGCGGGCGCGACTGTCCACACCAACATGCGCAAGATCGCGGCGGATGATTATTTTCAGGGCATGTTCACCACCGCCCTGAAAGAAGGTGAGATCATCACATCGGTCACATTCCCTGTGCCGCACAAATCGGCCTATGTGAAGTTCAACCAGCCCGCGAGCCGCTTTGCCCTGACCGGGGTGTTCGTGGCCAAATTTGCGAACGGCGTCAGGGTCGCGGTGACGGGTGCATCCAACAACGGCGTGTTCCGCTGGAAAGAGGCGGAGGCGGCGCTCAGTGCGAACTTTGCAGCCGGTGCCGTGGCGGGTCTGGTGGTGTCACCAAAAGACATGATCAATGATCTGCATGGAACGGCGGCGTATCGGGCAAACCTTGTCAAGGTGTTGACAAAGCGCGCCGTCGACGCCGCAAGCTGAGCGGTGATCCCCAAGTTGCGATGGCCCCCGCAGGATCACCTGTGGGGGCTTTTCTTTGCGCAAGGGCGTCATGCGGGCGTTACGCGGGCGGTTTATCCACAGGCGAAACTCAAGCTGCTGGGGGCTTGCCAGTTGCGGGACGCCAGATATAGTCTGATACCGAAGGGGCGATGCGCGCCGCGGCCCCGGTTGATGGAACAGAAGGCCTTGTTTGATGGACGGTGACTTCAGGACCCATTTTGTACGCGACCCTGCGGCGCTGAAGCATTTTCCAGCGCTGGTTCTGAATGCGGATTATCGACCCCTGTCATACTACCCATTGTCGCTGTGGCCTTGGCAGGAGGCGGTGAAAGCGGCATTTTTGGACCGCGTGCAGATCGTGGCGGAGTATGAGCAGACGGTGCGCAGCCAACGGTCCGAGATTCGCATTCCGTCGGTCGTGGTCCTGAAAGACTATGTCAAACCACAGAAAAAGGTCGCCTTTACAAGGTTTAACCTGTTTCTGCGGGACGGCTTTTGCTGCCAGTATTGCGCGGCCAAGGGGGATTTGACCTTTGACCATGTGATCCCAAGATCCAAAGGCGGGACCACCACATGGGAGAATGTGGTCGCGGCCTGTTCGCCGTGCAATCTGCGGAAAGGATCACGGTCATTGAAGCAGGTGGGCATGAGTTTGAACCGGCGGCCCTTTGCCCCAACGGCAGAACAGATGCAGGCGCATGGGCGGCGGTTCCCGCCGAATTACCTGCATGAAAGCTGGATGGACTATCTGTATTGGGATGCGGAGCTGGACGCCTGAGCTTTGGCGGCTAAACCCTCGCGAACGCAGCGTTAAACTGTTTGTTTAACGACATGTGAAGAGTATGGAAATACTACAGGAATAGCCCAGAACTGGCCCATATCTTTTTTGGGGCGGACTTGCGTTAACCATGTTGCGCGAATCAGGGGTGAGGCGAAGGGCCGATTCCGCCTTAGCCCGCGATCCTTGCGCCGCGTCCGCCGCGGCGTTTGGTCAGAGTCGGGGCACGGGTGGGAAGCTGCGCCATGATTGCCGTACGGGCGTCATGCGTCATGCGCGACCACTGGGTGATTTCGTCGATGGTGCGATAGCAGCCGATGCAAAGCCGCGCCTCGGGATGCACGACGCACAGCTTGACACAGGGCGATTCAATTTCATCGCGAACCCAGATTTCGTCGTCTTTCATGCCTGTCCTGCCACGCGTGTCTGCTGTCTTTGCGGCAATATATCCTGCCGCACGCAGAGCAAGCATCTTTTTGCGACCTCTTCATGGCGCTTTCGCCATGATGCGTGCCCTTTTTGCCAGATCATGCGTCAGTCTGCGCAGGACAATGGGGCCCCGGGAAAATCCGCCGGCCAGAGTGTCAGCCGCGTATTGCGGTCGTCATCCCCGTAACAGGCCAGAAGGGCATAATTTTCCCATGTCAGGAAATGATCGCAGGTCAGGATGCGCCCTTCGATGGTGCCGTCGATATAGCGGTCTTCGGATGTGGGGCCGGGCAGGACAAGCAAGCCTGCATCCGCTGCCGCGCAGGTTGACACGGCGAGGCCCTGCGGGGCGAGATCAAGGCGCAGGGGCGTGTCCACGGGGCCGGAGGCATCGACACCGATCATCCGGTACTGGCCCACGAAAAAGTCAGGTGGGGGAGAATTGCCGTCTTGCGCAAGGGCCGCATGGGGGAGGGCGGCGAGACAGGCCAGAATGGCTGCATGTTTCATCTGTCACCTTCCGTTTCACGGGCGAGAAACCCCATCCGGTCGAGCGCGCCTTGCAGGATATAGCTGGCGGCGACATGGTCAATCACCGCATTGCGGCGCTTGCGCGACGTATCCGCCTCCAGCAGTGCCCGCTCGGCAGCGACGGTGGACAGGCGTTCATCCCAGAAGGTGATGGGCAGATCGGTCAGGCGTCCGAGGTTGCGGGCGAAGGCGCGGGTGCCCTGCGCCCGGGGGCCTTCGGAGCCGTCCATGTTGCGGGGCAGGCCGAGCACGATGCCCTGCGCGCCGCGTGCGGTCAGCAAGGTCAGCAGGGCCGCGGCGTCAACGGTGAACTTGACGCGGCGGATGGTTTCGACCGGGGTGGCGACCGACCGGCGCAGGTCGGATATGGCGATACCGATGGTCTT
>JAAFHS010000153.1 GCA_013298485.1 Rhodobacterales bacterium | reverse complement strand
GCTGAACCTGATGGTCGATCCGACCCGCGTCGATGTGAACGTGCATCCGGCGAAATCCGAAGTGCGGTTCCGCGAACCGGATGTCGTGCGCGGCCTGATCGTGGGGGGGCTGAAGGCGGCGTTGCTTGGCGCTGCGCAGCGCACATCTTCCACCGTGGCGGGTGCGACGCTCGCGGCCTTCCGGCCAGAGCCGCGCATCTATCAGATGGACCGGGCCACCCAACCCGCCCTTGCCCGCGCCATGGCGTTTCAGGCACCGGGTTTCGCCGAGGAACCTTCGGCCCGGTTTGAGGTGCCGCAAGAGGTGTCAGACGGGCCTTTGGGGGCTGCGCGCGCGCAGGTGCATGAAAACTACATCATCGCGCAGACCGCCACGGGCGTCGTGATCGTCGATCAGCACGCCGCCCACGAACGGCTGGTCTATGAACGCCTCAAGGCACAGATGGATGGTGCGGGGATTGCGGCGCAGGCGCTGCTGATCCCGGAAATCGTTGAACTTTCGCCCACGGACGCCGCGCGCATCCTGGATGCCGCGCCCGAGCTTGCGCCCCTGGGCCTGACCATCGAAGCCTTTGGTGGCGCGGCCATCGCCGTGCGCGAAACGCCGGCGATCCTGGGCACCGTCAGCGCCACCGCCCTGATCCGCGATGTTCTGGATGAGTTGAGCGTGGGCGACACGACCACCATTCGCGCCCGGATTGACGCGATCCTGTCGCGGATGGCCTGCCATGGATCTGTCCGGTCAGGCCGCCAGATGCGGGCCGAGGAAATGAACGCCCTGCTGCGCGAGATGGAGGCGACGCCGCATTCGGGCCAGTGCAACCACGGGCGGCCCACATATGTGGAGCTGAAACTGCACGATATCGAACGGCTGTTCGGGCGGCGATGATCACGATTGGCCCATATGCGTTCCGCTGGGATGATCCCCTGGTGCTGGCAATTGCCGCAGGGGTGGCTGCGTTGGTGCTGTTTTTATGGCTGATCCTGCGCGCGGCCGGGAAATCGGCGACGATGGCCGAACCCCTGATGCGTGAAATGGGCTGGATGGCCAGCCGCGTGCAGGCCCTGTCGGATGGGCAGGAACGCCTGTCGGGCGGCTTGCAGCACGTGAGCGAGGCCCAAACGGTCAGCCAATCGGCCATGATGCGTCTGATGGAACAGCGCCTGATGGAAGTGCAACGCGGCATGACCGAAAGTCTGCAAGGCACATCGGTGCGCACGGCACGGTCCCTGGGCGATCTGCAGCAGCGGCTGGAGGCGATCGACAAGGCGCAGGCCAATATCGAAAAGCTGTCGGGCAACGTGTTGAACCTGCAAGACATCCTGTCCAACAAACAGGCGCGCGGCGCGTTCGGCGAGATTCAGCTGAATGACATCGTGGTCAAGGCCCTGCCCGCCGACGCCTACACGATGCAGGCGACGCTGAGCAACGGCAAACGCGCGGATTGCCTGATCCACCTGCCCAATCCCCCCGGCCCCATCGTGATCGACGCGAAATTCCCGCTGGAGGCGTATGAGGCGCTGCGGCGTGCCAAGACGGCGACCGAGGTGGAACAGGCAGCACGGCAACTCCGCCTCGCGGTCAAGACGCATATCAAGGCAATCTCCGAGAAATACATCATCGAGGGCGAGACGGCGGATGGCGCGCTGATGTTCCTGCCATCCGAGGCGGTTTATGCCGAGTTGCACGCGAACCATCCCGAAGTGGTGCGCGAAGGGTTCGCGGCGCGCGTCTGGATCGTGTCACCCACGACCTGCATGGCGACGCTGAACACGATGCGCGCGGTGCTGAAAGACGCGCGGATGCGCGAACAGGCAGGTGCGATCCGGCGCGAGTTGGGCGAGTTGTACAAGGACGTGGAACGCCTTGGCGAACGCGTGGGTAACCTTGACCGGCATTTCGGGCAGGCGGCAAAGGACATCGAGGAGATCAAGGTGTCGTCCGACAAGGCCGCGCGGCGCGCGCGCAGGCTGGATAACTTTGATTTCGAAGAACTGGGTGCCAATGACCCCGCCCCGATCATCGGGCCGCAGGCGGCGGAGTGATGCGGCATCTGACCCCGGCTGACTACCGCATCATGCCTTGGGCCAACGGGCGCGGGACCACGACGGAACTTTTGCGCGAAGACGGCCTGCGCCTGTCGATTGCCACGGTTGCCGAAGACGGCCCCTTTTCCCTGTTTCCCGGCATCGCGCGCAATCTGACTGTCATTTCGGGCCCCGGTTTCCGGCTGCAGGGCGACGGGATCGACCTTGCCGCCACGCCCCTGATCCCCGTCGCCTTTCCCGGCGATGTGGCGATCCGCGCCACCGGCGTCGCCGCCCCTTCCGAAGATTTCAACGTGATGACACCTGCCAGCGCACCCCGCCCGCAGGTCTGGATGGTGCAGGGTCCTGTCCCTGCAGGCGGGCGATTGCTCCTGCTGGCCCTTGCTGCGGCGCGGGTCAACGACACCCCCCTTGCCCTGCGCGATCTGCTGGACACAACAAAGGCCGCCACGGTCAGTGGCGGCCCTGTCATTGCCGTGCGAATCTTTGCTTAAATCCGGAAGAACGGCTGCGCCAGGCGCGGGATCAGTGACTTGAACCGCAGGGGTGCATCCGTCGCCGCAAGGCAGATACAATCCTCACCCGCCTCGGCAATCGGCGTATGTTCCGTCTCTTCATTCGCGACCTCGATATCGCCGCGCCCGTAGCGTTTGTTCCCATCAAAGAACGCGCCCTGCAGCACCAGCGTCAGTTCCGTTCCCCGATGCCCGTGATCCGGCACCGCCTGCCCCGCCGGAATGCGCAACAGCCGCACCGATGCACGCCCATCCGTGCGCAGGATCGCCTGTTTCACCCCCGCGCCGATAGACCGCCAGCGGATGCTGCGACCATCCCGGTGCACATAATCTGCCAACGGTGCCGGGAAAATCCCCTCAGCCGCCTCCGTCACGCGTGCATTCGCCTGCGGCAGCATATCCAGCCGCGCCATCATCCGGTCAAAACTGTCTTCGGCCATCTCAGCCGCATCATCGTCCAGCACGGCACCGCCCACCGCCTCGAACGCCGCAAGGCGCGCGCGCGCCTCGTCCGACAGCGAGACATGTGTTGCAATCACCACGTTGAACGCCTCGGGCAGCGCGCCTGCGGCATAACCCATCAGCAAGGTATCGGGAAGTTGGTGCCTGTTCATCATTTTCGTCGTGTGCCTTAACTCATATGGTGGCGAAGCCGTTCCAACGCCAATCTGATCCGCGATTTGATCGTGCCAAGGGGCAGTCCGGTTTCCTCGGCGATTTCCGAGTGTGACAGATCGCCATAGTAGGCCCGTTCGATCAACGCGCGCTGTTTCTGTGGCAGCTGGGCAAGTGCGGCACCCAGCCGTTCGGTGTCTTGCTGCATCTCAAGAACCTCGGCCTGATCTGGTTCAGGCTCCGGCCCCCAGGGCAGGTCTTCCGGTTCGGGCCTGCGCGATTTGCGCAAGGCATCGATCCGTCTGTTGCGGGCAATGGTGAAGACCCATGTCGCCACCGACGCCCGCGTCGGATCGAAGAGATGCGCCTTTTGCCACAGCGTTGCCATGACGTCCTGCGCACATTCCTCGGCCAGTGTGTCGCCTGCGCCCGACTTCATCAAAAAGCCCTTTACCCGCGGGGCAAAGTGCCGGAACAGCGCGGCAAAGGCCGCCTTGTCCTGATGGTCGCGCACCCGCATCACCAGGGCCGCCCAATCCGTTTCACTTTGATCCTGGCTCACGCTGCTGTCATCCTGGCGGATACCTTTTTACCCGTGCACAATAGGCAGGCACGGCAGGCTGTCCATCCTATTCCGAACAACGCAAGCCCCGATCATCATGGGCAGTTTACGGTGCCAGATGACAGTTGGATCACCGCCCGGATCAAAAAATCGTACAGATGTCCGAAAAAACTGACAGCGGGGTGTCAATTTGATCCGTCATCGGGTTTTCTGCGTATAACTTGACAAAACGTCGCACGGGGAAATCGCGCAGATGCCTTTCGAAACATTCGACACCGCCACCCGGCGCATTGCCATCATCGGTGGCGGAATATCAGGGATGGCCGCAGCCCATATGCTGGCACCCGAGGCGTCGATCGTCCTTTATGAAAGCGAAAACCGGCTGGGCGGGCATGCACGGACCGTGCTGGCCGGCAAGCGCGGCGATCAGCCGGTCGATACCGGCTTTATCGTCTACAATAAGGTGAACTACCCCAACCTCGTCCGCCTGTTTGACGATCTGGCCGTGCCCGTGGCCCCCAGCAACATGTCCTTTGGGGCCTCGATCAACGGGGGGCGCATGGAATATGCGCTGGCCAGCGTGAGCGCGCTGTTCGCCACGCGGCGCAACATCGCCAATCCGAAATTCCTGCGCATGCTGCGCGACATCATGCGGTTCAACGCAAAGGCCGAACAGGCGGCGCAAAACCCCGGTCTGACCATCGCTGAACTGCTGCGCGATCTGGGCACCGGGGATTATTTCCGCGACTATTACATCCTGCCCCTGTCGGGGGCGATCTGGTCCACCCCGGTGCAGGGTATTCTGGACTTTCCTGCCCATGCAATGATCAGCTTTTTCAAGAACCACGCGCTGCTCGGCGTCTATGGCCAGCATCAATGGTACACGGTGCAAGGCGGGTCCGTCGAATACGTGCGCCGCCTGCAGGCGTCCCTTGTGACGGCAGGCGTGGATATCCGCCTTGCCTGCCCTGTCGCAGGCGTGAAACGCACCGATGACGGTGTGATGGTCCGCGCCCACGGGGCGGAGTGGGAGATGTTTGACGAGGTGATCTTTGCCACCCATTCCGATGTGACGCTGCGCATGCTGGAAGATGCCAGTCCGGCCGAACGCAGCGCCCTGTCGGCGGTGCGCTATCAGCCGAATGAGGCGGTGCTGCATTCGGACGCCCGGCTGATGCCGAAACGCCGTGCAGTCTGGTCCTCCTGGGTCTATTGCGAACCGCCGGGGCCGAAGCCTGACAGGATTGATCTGACCTACTGGATGAATTTGCTGCAACCCATCCCGCAGGATGACCCGCTGTTTGTGACGCTGAACAGCAATCAGCCGATTGATGACCGGCTGATCCATGACGTGAACACCTTTGACCACCCGGTTTACGACCTTGCGGCACTTGCCGCGCAAGGCACGATCCGGGCGATGAACGGCACCCGGCACACATGGTTCTGCGGCGCGTGGATGCGATCCGGCTTTCATGAGGATGGCTTTCAAAGTGCCGTCGACGTGGTGGATGCGATGCGCGCCGCACAGGTGCGGATCGCCGCATGACGGCTGTGCAGCATATCCGGGGGGAAACCTTCCATGGCCGCAAGGGGGCTGTCACCAACAGCTTCCGCTACGGCGTCGACTATGTGCTGCTTGATCCCGATACCGCCACCGGCCCGCGTCTCTTCAGCCGCAACCGGGGCAACCTGACATCGCTGCATGATGCCGATCACGGCGGTCTGCCGGGCCAGGGGCGCGGCGCGCCTTGGGCGCGCGATGTGCTGCGCGATCATCAGATCACGCCTGCGCGCGTGCTGCTGCTGGCGCAGCCACGCGTGCTCGGCCATGTGTTCAACCCTGTCAGCTTCTGGCTCGCGTTGGATGCGCAGGATGCGCTGGTCGCCGTGATTGCCGAGGTGACGAATACCTATGGCGAAAGGCATTCCTATCTGTGTGCCCATCCGGACGGTGCCCCGATCGGCCGCGATCAGACGCTGGGGGCGACCAAGATCTTCTACGTCTCGCCGTTTCAGCCGGTTGAGGGGCATTATGCCTTCCGTTTCGATATCCGCCCCGACCGCATCGGCATCTGGATCGACTATACGACCGAAAAGGGTGGCGTTTTCACCAATCTGATCGGCCCGCGCAGCACCCTGACGAACCGGGGCATCCTTGGCGCCTGCCTGCGCCGCCCGTTCGGGTCGCGCCGCGTGCTGGCCTTGATCCACTGGCAGGCGTTGAAACTGGCGATCAAGGGGGCAAAGTTCCGCACACGACCTGCCCCGCCCACTGAAGAAATTTCGCAGTGATGGCGGTTGCCACCCCCTCCCGCGGCCTTGGCCAATGGTCGCTGTTTGCCGCCCTGATCGCGGCCGCGGGCCTGCCGATCTATATTCACGCCCCCACCGTCTATGCCGAAACCTATGGCATCGGCCTTGGCGTTCTGGGGGCCACGCTGGCCGTGCTACGCCTGATCGACGTGGTGCAGGATCCGCTTCTGGGCTGGTTTGCCGAAACCCGTCGCGCCACGCGCGGCCTGTGGGTCGCCGTTGCCGCAGCCCTCATGGCCCTCGCCATGATCGGCCTTTTCGCCGTCACCCCGCCGATGGCCCCCCTCTTGTGGTTCGCCCTGACGCTGACCCTGCTGTTTTCCGCCTTTTCGTTCCTGACCATCTGCTTTTATGCCGAAGGCGTGGGCCGGGCTGATCGCATGGGGCCGGGCGGGCATCTGCGGCTGGCGGGCTGGCGCGAGGCGGGTGCCCTGATCGGCATCACCATCGCCTCGGTCGCACCCGTCGCACTGGTCGCCCTGACCGACCGGCCCTAT
>JAAFHS010000154.1 GCA_013298485.1 Rhodobacterales bacterium | reverse complement strand
CAGATCACATCCTCCACCGCGTGGCCTTCCAGCCCGTTGCGGTCTTTGATCGCGTTCAGCACTTTTGCCGACAGCGCCACGGATGTCAGTTCGTGCAGAGAGCCATCGGCGCGGCCCTTGCCACGGGGGGAACGGACGGCGTCATAGATGTAAGCGTCGGTCATCACTCTCTCCTTCAGGCCCGGTCGGATGGGTTGCCGGGCATCAGATCATAGGGGGCTTTCCAGCCGGGGGTGGCTGCGATGGCGTCTAGCCAGCGGTCGATATGGGGCCAGTCCTTGCGGTCAAAGCCGAAGGGTTCGGGGTAGTAAAGATAGCCGCAGCAGGAAATGTCGGCGATGGTCAGGCCAGCGCCCACCAGCCAGGTGTGATCCGCGAGGCGGGTGTTGAGGATAGTGTAGGCGGCCTTCAGGCGGCCCTGCTGATAGGGGATGACGCCAGCGGGGCGTTTATCCTCGGCCAGGAAATTCATGATGAACCGGGTGGGACCGGCCATGCCGGACAGGCGGTGATTGTCCCAGAACATCCAGCGCAGCACCTCGCGCCGTTCTGCCGCAAGTTTGCCGCCGAGCTTGCCGTTCCGGGAACTGATGTAATCGAGGATCACGCCGGATTGGGTGAGCACGGTCTCGCCATCGACCAGCACGGGCACCTCGCCCATCGGGTTCAGGGCGCGGAATTCCGGGGTGCGGGTGGCCCCGTTGAAGAAATCGACGAAGACAGGCTGCCATTCCACATCGGCGAGGGTCAGGGCAAGGGCGGCCTTGTAGGCATTGCCGGATTCGCCAAAGCAGTGGAGTTGCATGGTCATCAGTCAGTCCTTGCGTCAAGGGCGGGAGCGGGGGTTTCACACCCCCGCACCCCCGTGGGATAGTTGTAAACAGAGGAAGACGATCAGTGTTTGCGGTCCTCCAGTTCGGAATTGAACAGGCGCAGGCGGTGGGTGAGGTTGTCTTCGTTGATGACGGAGGAGAAGTTCTCAAACAGAAACGACAGCGCCTCGCCTTCGTCCAGACCCGCCTCGGTCGCGAATTTTTTCAGGCGACGGTAGCCGTCTTCGGTCATGGCGACGGGAAAGCGGCGGGTGAGGCGAAAGCGTTTCGGCATTCATCATCTCCAACAGGCTGGCGGGATTTTTCGCAGAAAAATCGGTGCGCTGAGCTTAGAACGCTTCTGCCTCCAATGCCATCACGGGGTCAGCCCCGCTTTCGATGCGCGCGAGATGCATGGCGCAGGCGGGCAGGTGGCGGGCGGCGTAGTAGCGGCCCGTGGCGATCTTGGCCTGCAGGAAATCGGTATCCCCCGTGCCCGCATCAAGGGCGGCATAGGCAGCCTTTGCCATGCGCGCCCACATCAGGCCCAGGCAGACATGGCCCATCAGGTGCATGAAATCATAGGAGCCTGCGAGGGCGGCATTGGGGTTTTTCATGCCCGATTGCATGAAGAACATGCCGGCGGCCTGCATCTGTTTCGACGCGGTTTTCAGGGGATCGAGCAGGCCTTTCAGCCGCTCGTCGCCTTCGTTGTCCTTGATGAAGTTTTTCACCATGTCGAAAAACGCCAGCACATGCTTGCCGCCATCCATCGCGAGCTTGCGCCCCACGAGATCGAGCGCCTGCACGCCATTCGCACCTTCATAGATCTGCGTGATGCGGGCATCGCGGGCGAATTGGGACATGCCCCATTCCTCGATATAGCCATGCCCGCCAAGGACCTGCTGCGCGGCTGCGGCCATCTCAAACCCCTTGTCGGTCTGAAAGCCTTTGATGACCGGAATCATCAGGGAAATCAGGCCTTCGGCGGCGTCATCATCCATGCGCACGGAACGGTCGATCAGATGTGCGCCCCAGAAGGTCAGCGCGCGCGCGCCTTCCACGAAAGATTTCTGGTCCATCAGGTTGCGCCGGATATCGGGGTGCACGATCAGGGGATCAGCGGGGCCGGAGGGGTTTTCAGGCCCGGTGACGGCGCGGCCCTGCAGGCGATCCTTGGCATAGGCGAGCGCATTCTGATAGGCGGCTTCGGCCACGGCATAGCCTTGCAGGCCGACACCAAGACGCGCCTCGTTCATCATGGTGAACATGGCGCGCATGCCTTTGTAGAGGTCACCCAGCAGATAGCCCGTGGCGCCGTCGTAGTTCATGACACAGGTGGCATTGCCGTGGATGCCCATCTTGTGTTCGATGGAACCGACCGAGACGGCATTGCGCGCGCCAAGGCTGCCGTCGTCCTTGACGATGAATTTGGGTACGATGAAGAGCGACACGGCCTTGATGCCATCGCCGCCGCCCGGGGCCTTGGCGAGCACGAGATGGATGATGTTTTCGGCCAGATCGTGTTCGCCTGCGGAAATGAAGATCTTCTGCCCGGTGATCTTGTAGGTGCCATCGGGTTGCGGTTCGGCCTTGGTGCGCATGAGACCAAGATCGGTGCCGCAATGGGGTTCCGTCAGGTTCATCGTGCCGGTCCAGTCGCAAGAGACCATCTTTGGCAGATACTTGGCCTTCTGTTCCGGGGTGCCATGCACGTGGATCGCGGAATAGGCCCCGTGGGTCAGGCCCTGATACATGTTGAAGGCCATGTTGGCGGCAACGAAAATCTCGCCCACGGCGGTGCCCATCAGGTAGGGCAGGCCCTGGCCGCCATATTCCGGGTCGCAGTCAAGGGCGGTCCAGCCGCCCTCTTTCATCACCTTGAAGGCGGCGTCAAAGCCCGTGGGCGTGCGCACGACGCCGTTTTCCAGGGTGCAGCCTTCGCGGTCGCCCACGGCATTCAGGGGGGCCAGAACATCCGTTGCGACGCGGCCCGCCTCTTCCAGCACGGCGGCGGTGAAGCCTTCGTCCAGATCACTGTAGCCCGGCACATCGGAGGCTGTGATGTTCAGGACATTGTGCAGGATGAATTGCATGTCCTTGACGGGGGCGGTGTAGCTGGGCATCGGGCGGTCCTCCTCAGGCGGCGTTGCGCCCTTTCAGCATATCTGCCGTCAGGGCCAGTTGTTCTTTCAGCTCGGCGATGGCGACATCCAGCTCGTATCGCTGCTGTTCCATCTGCGCGAGGCGGGTCTGGCCGAGTTCCAGCGTCTTGCGAAGCTGGCCTTCGTTGGACCCGTTGCGGTCATACATGCCCAGCAATTGCCGGATATCTTCCAGACTGAAGCCAAAACGCTTGCCCCGAAGGATCAGTGTCAGGCGGGCCCGGTCTGCCTTGGTGAACAGGCGGCGCGTGCCCAGACGGATCGGGAAGAGCAGCTCCTTCGCCTCGTAAAAGCGCAGTGTGCGGGGTGTCACATCATAGGCATCGCACATTTCGCGGATCGTCATCGTCTCTTGCGTCATCATCGGTTTGTCCTTGCCGTGTGGTAGAAAGCGGCGTGGACATGGGCTTGTTCCTGCAACCCTACTAGGGGGAATGTTCTTTACGTAAGTCCGACGTTGCGTCACTTGCCACCTGACGAAAGGTCATTGCGAAATGGCATGCCCCGGGGTCACTTCCTTTAGGGGAAAACAGGCGTTTTTTCCCAGTAAACGGCTGGCTGTGTGCCACGATCTGCCTATTCCGCGCCCTTGGCGGACTCATCACGCAAGACGCGCAGGTCCTTGATCGTCAGATCAAGCTGGGTGCGCTGCTCCTCCAGCACGGCCAGCTGGCGGTCGGCCAGTTCGACGAAATAGGCAAGCTGGGGTTTGGTGCCCTTCTGGCGGTAGACGAGCAGCCACTGGCGGATTTCCTCAAGACTGAAACCAAAGCGGCGGCCTCGCAGGATCAGCTTCATCCGGGCCACCTCACGCGCAGTGTACCACCGGGCGCGGCCATCCTTTTCGGGGCTCAGCAGTTCGATGTATTCGTAATAGCGCAGGGTGCGCGGGGTTACGTCGAACTGGGCGCACATCTCTTTGAAGGAGAGGCGGGTTTCGGTCATTGGCGGTCCTCCGGCGGCAAGTCTAGCGCGGGGACAGCGTCGCAGGCAACCGCGCTGCAACATCGATCACGCCAGGGCGGGATTTGGCAATATTGCAGTCGGCGCGGATTTGGGCCCATATGGCGGCATGCCCGGCCCCATCGACATCGCCCGTCAGTTCATCGCCGCCCTGCCGCACAGTGCAGCGCTGGGGATGCAGCTGGATGCGCTGCAGGATGGTGTGGCCGTCGTCTCGATGCCCTATGACGCGCGGTTCATCGGTGATCCAGCGACGGGGGTGATGCATGGTGGGGTCGTGTCGGCCCTGATGGATACGGCGGCGGGGGCGGCTGTGATGAGCCATCCGGAGGCCCCGGTCACGACGGCGACACTGGATCTGCGGATCGACTATATGCGCCCGGCGGTGCCGGGGCAGCGCATCCGGGCGCGGGCGGAGTGTTTTCACGTCACGCGCAGCGTGGCCTTTGTGCGGGCGACGGCGATGGATGATGACGATGCGCGCCCGGTGGCGACCGCAAGCGGGGCCTTCACCCTGACCCGCGCGGGAGAGGCGTGATGCGCGCGCCTGAACCGGTGCAGGTGGTCAAGGAGCGGCGCGATGCGGCGCTGGCAGGGCTGGTGGATGGCATTCCTTATGCGCATTACCTGGGCATCCGGTTCGACCGGCGGGGGGATGAGCTGACAGCATTGCTGCCTTATGCGGATCATCTGATCGGCAACCCGGTGCTGCCTGCGCTGCACGGGGGGGCGATTGCGGCGTTTCTGGAAGTGGCGGCGATCGTGGAACTGGGCTGGTCGATCCTGTGGCAGGGGATGGAGGCGGGTGAGGGGCATCACCTGCCGCGCCTGCCGAAGACGATTGATTTCAGCGTGGATTACCTGCGGTCGGGCCTGCCGCGCGATGCTTACGCCCGTGCCCGCGTGAACCGGTCCGGGCGGCGCTATGCGTCGGTGCATGTTGAGGCCTGGCAGGACAACCGCACGCGGCTGTTTGCCCAAGCCACTGGACATTTCCTGATGCCTGCAGGGCGCGAGTGACCAGCGTCACGCATGCGCGGCTGTTGAAAATCGCGCTGCCGATTGTGCTGTCGAATGCGACGGTGCCGCTGCTGGGGGCAGTGGATACGGGCGTTGTGGGGCAGCTGGGGCAGGCGGCCCCGATCGGGGCGGTGGGGCTTGGGGCCATCGTGCTGGCCACGGTCTACTGGATTTTCGGGTTTCTGCGGATGGGGACATCCGGTCTGGCGGCGCAGGCGCATGGCGCGGGCGACGGGGCGGAGCGGAGTGTCATCCTGCTGCGGGCGCTGATCATTGCGGGGATTGCGGGTCTGGGGCTGATCGCGCTGCAGGGCGTGCTGTTCTGGGCGGCGTTCCGGGTGGCCCCGGCCAGTGCGGCGGTGGAAGACCTGATGCGGCAGTATCTGGGCATCCGCATCTGGGGGGCACCTGCGACGATTGCCTTATACGCGGTGACGGGGTGGTTGATCGCGGTGGAACGCACGCGTGGCGTCTTCGTGCTGCAGCTGTGGATGAACGGGCTGAACATCGGGCTGGACCTGTGGTTCGTGCTGGGGCTTGGCTGGGGCGTGCCGGGGGTGGCGGTGGCGACGCTGATGGCGGAATGGACGGGGCTGGCGCTGGGCCTGTGGCTGTGCCGGGATGCGTTCGGGGCGGTGCTGCGGGCGGCCTGGGCCCGCGTGGGCAACCGGGCGGCGCTGGCGGTGATGGTTGTCGTCAACCGCGACATCATGGTGCGGTCGGTGATCCTGCAGCTGAGTTTCACGACATTCCTGTTTCTGGGGGCGGGGCAGGGGGATGTGGTGCTGGCGGCCAATCAGGTGCTGCTGCAGTTTCTGGAGATCACGGCCTATGCGCTGGACGGGTTCGCTTTTGGTGCGGAGGCGCTGGTGGGACAGGCGGTGGGTGCAAGGGTTGCAGGGGATGCGCGGGCGGCATCGCGGATCGCGATGCAGTGGGGGGTGGCGGGGGCGGTGGTGCTGGCCTTGGTTTTCGGGCTGGCGGGCCACATGGTGATTGACCTGATGACGACGGCCCCTGAGGTACGGGCGGCGGCGCGGGACTATCTGCCGTGGATGGTGGCGGCGCCGGTGATCGGGGTAGCGGCCTGGATCTATGACGGGATTTTCATCGGGGCGACGCTGACGGGATTGATGATGCGCACGATGCTGGTGTCGGTCGCAATTTACGCGGCAGCGCTGGCGGTGCTGGTGCCGGGTTTTGGCAACCATGGGCTATGGGGGGCGCTGATGGTGCTGAATGTGGCGCGGGGGGTGACGATGTGGCGGGCCTATCCGGCGGTGGAGGGCAAGGCGGCAGGGGGAAAATTGACGGCTGTCAATTTCTGACTTTTTTCAATGAAATCAATATAATTATGAAGTTATCCACAGGGCGCGTTAAGGCTTTTGAAACATTGCGTGATCGGGAAAGTCGGGCTGAAGCCCGACTTGCGATCAACTTTCCTGCGGTCGCAAGGAGGGCGGTTGGGGGGGGGAAGATGGGCAGATTGCCCATCCTACGCAACGCAGGCTGGCCCGTAGGATGGGCAATGCTGCCCATCCTCTGTCGTCAGATCCGCCCGAGCCGGAACGCGGCACTGGCGGCCCAGCCT
>JAAFHS010000152.1 GCA_013298485.1 Rhodobacterales bacterium | reverse complement strand
CGGCGGGCCAGACGCCAAGCCCGCAGGCCGCAATCAGGGCGATGCCGGTCAGAGGGATGATGTTGCGCTGTGCCATGGCTGTCTCTTTCTGAAGATGTCGGGGGCGGGAAATTTCAATGGGGGGGACGGTCAATTCCATCGGGGATCAAATCTGAAATGCACATCAAGCGTGTTTCCGCTGCTGGCACCCGAGACGGCATATTCGGCGCGCACGAGTTGCAGGGGTTCGAGGCCGAAGGCGAGGGCGTGCAGGCTTTCGATGCCGCGCCAGGCGAAACCGGCGCAGAGCAGTAGAACGACGCAGGACGCGGCAGCCAGCTGGAACGGCAGATCGCGGCCTGCGGCCTGCCGGATGCCACCGTTTTCCCGCAGATGCTGATACAGGATCACCACCACAAGACTTGTATAAAGCACACCGTTCAAAAGGGCGAGCAGCAGAAAACCACGGGCATCGGTCAGATCATCGGCCAGCAGAACGGGCCCGGAACAGCCAAGGGCCAGCAGGACATAAAGGCCCAGCACCTTGACAGGCAGGCGGCGGCCCGCGGACTGGCCCTTGGGCGTGATGCGGAAATCGACGAAATGCCCGGTGATGCGGTCGCGGATGGCCATGGTGCAGCCCCACAGCACCCAGGGCCATTGCAGCGACAGGAACAGGATCTTCTCCCACCCGATGACGGGGGCGTTGAAGGGACGGAAAAAACCGTCAGCGCGCATGCGGTAGGCGATGGCGGTCATCACCAGGGCCTGGGGGACGGCATGGCCCAGAAAGGCGGGATAGGTGACATCGGCAAAGCGGATGTCAAAGCCGAGGGCGAGCAGGGGGGCCACATACATCATCAGGGACGTCAGCGCGAAACAGGCATAAAGCAGCTGGCAGAACAGGAACAGGAATTTCAGGCGGAAGGGCAAGCGCGGCAGATAGCGCGGGGTGTATTGCAGCAGGAGTGTCGTCAGGCTGCGCGACCACTGGAATTCCTGGGTGACCATATCGGCCACGGAGGCCGGTCCGTCGCCATGGGCGATGGCATCAATCGCATGCACGCCGCGCCAGCCGCCCGCGTTCATCAGCATGGAGGTGGCATGGTCTTCGGCAAGTTCGGGGCCAAGGCCGCCGATATCCTTCAGGGCAGCGGTGCGCACGGCATAGTGCGAGCCGATGCACATGGGTGCAAAAGCAGCCGTGTACCCCGTCTGGAAGACGCCGTGAAAGGCGGCCTCGGTATGAAGGCGGGTGCGGGCAGCCCAGCTTTCATCGGCATTCATGCCGCAGATGCTGGGTGCGCTGACATAGCCGACACCGGGATCGGCAAAGGGGCGGATCATTTCGCGCAGATAGCCGGGCTGGGGGATATGGTCGGCATCCATCTGGCTGACGATGTCGTAATCGGCATAGCCCCAGTGATCGTAGAAGAAGGCAAGATTGCCCTCCTTGCACCGGGTGCGGCGGGGCCATGTGGCGCGGTGATAGTCATCCCGGCCCCTGCGGGTGGAGATGCGTACGCCATGTGCCGCGCACCAGGCGATGGTGTCGGGGGAGGGGTCTTCATCAGCGAGCCAGGTGTCATGCGGATGATCCTGGGCCAGCATGGCGAGCAGCGTCGCCTCGACCACGGCAAAGGGTTCGGAGGGGGTTTTGGTCACGACCATGGCGACGCGCCACTGGCCGGGTGCGGGATCGGGGGCGGCACTGCGGCTGGCATGCAGCAGGACATAGACGAAGAACAGTTGCAGCGCGGAGATCCAGATCAGGGGCAGGGTGACAAACAGGAACGGTACCCAGCCCACGACATGGGACGGGTCGAGCCACCATTGCCAGAAGAAGAGCGCGGCCAGCGCCCAGAGACCAACAAGGCCCCAATAGACCCGCTTGGTGCGCCCCTGCAGGATCGGGGCAAGAAACAGGGGGTCAGACCGCGATGGCATGGCGCCCCTCGCGCGGGATGGCCAGCCCGAACCATGGTGCGGCGTGGCGGATGATCGTGTCGATGTCGGACAGGGCGGTGCGAAAGCCGAGCATGCTTGCCGCCAGCGCGGGATCGGCCGTCAGCATGGGCGGATCGCCAGCCCGGCGGGGGGCGTGCAGGACGGGCACGGGGCGGTGCGTCACGCGGGTGATGGCGCGGGTGATATCCAGCACGCTGTGCCCCGTGCCGGAGCCGAGGTTGACCGCGAGGCTCCCCGCCCCCGCCAGCAGATGGCGCAGCGCCATGACATGGGCACGGGCAAGGTCGGTCACATGGATGTAGTCGCGGATGCAGGTGCCGTCGGGTGTGGCGTAGTCGGTGCCGAAGACGGCGAGCGGGCCTGCGGTGCCTGCCGCGGCGCGCAGGGCCAGCGGAATGAGGTGGGTTTCAGGGTCATGCCGTTCGCCGATCACGCCATCAGGATCGGCCCCGGCGGCATTGAAATAGCGCAGGGCGGCGAAGCGCAACCCATGGGCCGCCGCGTGATCGCGCAGCATATCTTCGCAGATCAGCTTGGTGCGGCCATAAGGGTTGATCGGGCGCTGCGGCGTGGTTTCGGTAATAGGCAGGTTGTCGGGTATGCCATAGGTGGCACAACTGGATGAAAACACGATGCTTGTGACATCGGCAGCCTGCGCTGCGGCCACGAGGGCGATCATGCCGCCGACATTGTTGTCGTAGTATTTGGCCGGGTTCGAAACAGATTCGCCAACATAGGCTGATGCTGCGAAATGCAGCACCGCCGTCACCCGGTGGGTGGCCATGGCCTGCGTCAGGCTGGCCGTATCGCGCACATCGCCCTGAACGAGCGGGCCGAAGCGCACCGCGTCCCGGTGCCCGGTGGACAGATTGTCATAAGTGACAGGCAGCAGCCCCGCATCCCGCAACGCCTTGCAGGCATGCGCGCCGATGAAGCCCGCGCCCCCCGTCACCAGAACTGCCGCCGCACTGTCCATGGTCAGGCCATTTCCACCCGGTGCAGGGGCAGACCCAGTTCCGCCGCGAAATGCGCGATGGTGCGTGCGAGCCCCTGGTGCAAGGGTACGGTCGGGGCCCAGCCCAGCAGGCTTTGCGCGCGGCGGATATCGGGCTTGCGCTGGCGCGGATCGTCCTGCGGCAGGGGGCGGCGCACCAGGGCTGCATGCGAGCCTGTCTGATCCAGCACCATCTGTGCGAGTTCAAGCATGGTGAATTCGCCGGGATTGCCAAGGTTGACCGGCATCGCCTCGTCCGAGGACATCAGCCGCATCAGGCCATCAACCAGATCATCGACATAGCAGAAGGACCGGGTCTGCAAGCCATCACCATAGATCGTGATGGCATCACCGCGCAGCGCCTGCACGATGAAGTTCGACACGACACGCCCGTCATCGGGGTGCATGCGGGGGCCGTAGGTGTTGAAGATGCGGGCGATGCGGGTTTCCACGCCCTGATGCTGGCCGAATTCCCAGAACAGGGTTTCGCCCGCGCGCTTGCCTTCATCATAGCAGGCGCGGGGACCGACCGTGTTGACCACGCCCCGGTAGGATTCGGGCTGGGGCGAGATTTCGGGGTCGCCGTAAACCTCGGACGTGGAGGATTGCAGGATGCGCGCGCCTTTGGATTTCGCCAGTTCCAGCAGGTTCATGGAGCCGTAGACGCAGGTCTTGAAGGTATGGATCGGGTCTTTCTGATAAAGCGGCGGCGAGGCGGCACAGGCGAGGTTGTAGATTTCATCCAAGGGGCCGTCGATCATCAGGGGCGTGATGATGTCATGCTGGTGAAACCGGAAACGCGGATGTGTCATCAGATGGGCCACATTGCCCGCCCGCCCGGTCTGCAGATTGTCGACGCAGATGACCGCGTGGCCGTTTCCGATCAGGGCGTCGCAGAGATGCGAGCCGACAAAGCCTGCGCCCCCGGCGATCAGGATGACCTTTGCCCGCCCCGGCCAATGTGGCTGTTGATCCAGGCTATCGCGTGCATAACTGCCGTCCACGTCAAATACCCCACCCTTGGCGTGGATCGAAAAACGGCAGCCCCGATTGCGTTTTTATGCGGCCGACGTGTCTTCGGACGGCTTAGTAACGCTTTGCTGCTCAAATCAGAAATGTCTTTCCACGGCTTATTCAAGTGATTGTGATCGCCGGAAAAAATCAAGTCAAGCTATTGAAGTATATAGATATAATTTGTAGTTGGGGACTAGTTCAATCGGTGTAGGCCGACCGGGGATGATGATGACTGCCGTGCAGGTGGCCCTTGTCCGGACGGCGTAGTCACTGTCGATTTGGATAGGGACAGCACGGCGATGCCTGATCGGAGGATCCGATAAGGACGGCACGAACGGGCCTAGCAGACTCAGGGTCCGGTCATCCCGTCACATCAGGTGGCAGTGGGCACTGACTGTGGAATCGCCCGTTCAGACCCGCGCGGCGGCGACCGCCTCTTCCAGGATGTCCATGGCTTCGGCGAAATGGGCGTCCGGGATGGTGATGGGGGCGAGGAAGCGGATGACGTTGCCGTAGACCCCGCAGGTCAGCAGGATCAGGCCGCGCTTCAGCGCCTCGGTCCGCACGCGACCCGTGAAGCCTGCGTCGGGTTCATGGTTGGCGGGGTTGGCGAATTCGACGGCGACCATGAAACCGGGGCCGCGGATATCGCTGATTTCGGGCGTGGTCGAGCGGATCGCCTCCAACCTTTGTTTCAGGCGGCTGCCCAGTTCATTGGCGCGGTCGCACAGCTTTTCATCCTCGATCACGTCCAGCACGGCATGGGCTGCCGCGATGCCAAGGGGGTTGCCGCCGTAAGTGCCGCCCAGACCGCCGGGGTTGGCCGCATCCATCATCTCGGCCCGGCCTGTGAGGGCTGCCAGCGGCAGGCCACCGGCCAGGCCCTTGGCCATGCAGGTGATGTCGGCGGCCACATCATAGCCGTGCATCGCAAACAGATTGCCGGTGCGGGCAAAGCCTGTCTGCACCTCATCCGCGATCATCACGATGCCGTGGTCATCACACAGCTTGCGGATGGCGCGGACGAGGTCTGCGGGCGCGGGGTAAAAGCCACCCTCGCCCTGAACAGGTTCAAAGATGATGGCGGCGACGCGGCCCGGGTCGAGATCGGCCTTGAACAGTTTCGTCATACCGGCCATCGCATCGGCAGTTGACACCCCATGCACATCCTGCGGGAAGGGCACGTGCCAGACATCGGGCATCATCGCACCGAAGCCCTTTTTGTAAGGCTCCACCTTGCCGGTCAGCGACATGCCCATGAAGGTGCGCCCGTGGAAGGCCCCGCCAAAGGCGATGACGGCATTGCGGCCGGTGGAGATGCGCGCGATCTTGATCGCGTTTTCCACGGCCTCCACCCCGGTGGTGACGAAGACGGTTTTCTTGGCGAAATCGCCCGGTGTGGCGGCATTCAGGCGTTCGGCCAGACGGATGTAATTCTCATACGGCAGCACCTGCGCGCAGGTATGGGTAAAGCGCGACATCTGTTCGGTGACGGCGGCCATCACGCGGGGATGGCAGTGGCCGGTGTTCACAACGGCGATGCCTGCGCCAAAGTCGATGTAACGCTTGCCTTCGATATCCCAGATCTCGGAGTTCAGCGCGCGGTCGGCATAAATTTGCGTCATCATGCCGACACCGCGCGACACGGCATCATTGCGGCGGAGGGCGACTTCGGCGTTCAGCATGGGGTGCTCCTTTGACTTGGACCCTTTTTGATCAAAAACAGGGCGGATTTCAACTGGTCATCTTGGCGCAATCGGGCCTTTCGGGGGGGAAGAACAAAGAAAGCGAAAACTGCGGCAGGTTTCTTCATCCCTTATTAACCGTCTGCGGGCCATCTTGCGAATCGCGAATGAGGCGAGGCGTCGATGGCGGGTTTTCTGTCTTACCCCACACCCCACCCCACACCCCTGGTGGACGAGGATCCGGTAAACTGCCTGCGTCTCATTCGCTCCCGCAGGGTCGGTGCGGTGACCTATCACCGTCTGATTGCCGAACACGGATCTGCGGGAGCCGCCCTTGCGGCATTGCCGGCGATTGCGACGGCGGCGGGGGTCGAGAATTACAGCATCTGCCCGATCGAGGTGGTGCGGCATGAGATGTCGCAGGGTCGCGTCGTGGGCGCACGCCTGATCTGCCACGGGGCATCTGATTATCCGGCAGCGTTGATGGACATGGCGGATGCGCCGCCCGTTCTGTGGGTTCTGGGGGATGCAAGTCTGCTCGCGCGCCCGATGGTGGCGATGGTGGGTGCGCGCAACGCCTCGTCATTGGGTCTGCGGATGGCGCGGCGGTTGGCGGAAACGCTGGGGCAGGCGGGCCAGGTCGTGGTCTCGGGCCTTGCGCGCGGGATTGACGGGGCGGCGCATGAGGCGGCCCTGGCCACGGGGACGGTGGCCGTGATGGCGGGCGGGGTCGATGTGATCTACCCTGCGGAAAACGACAGTCTGGCGGCGGAAATTGCGGCGCAGGGCTGCCGCGTGTCGGAGCAGCCGATGGGGCTGGTGCCGCAGGCGCGGCATTTCCCGCTGCGCAACCGGATCGTGGCGGGCCTTGCGCGTGCGGTGATCGTGGTGGAAGCCGCGTCACGGTCGGGCAGCC
>JAAFHS010000151.1 GCA_013298485.1 Rhodobacterales bacterium | reverse complement strand
ACCTGCCGTCCGTGCGACAGAAAAAGGCCTGCAGTGATGGCAAACATGCGCTTGGCGCGGCCCGGATCAGTCGTGCGGCGCAAATGCGGCTTCGCGATGCCGCGAAAGAACAGATTCAGCATGGTCAGGCGCAGGCTCATGCCACTCCCTTTCCCGGCGTGGTCCGATCACGGAATGTTTCAAAAGTCTTAACAGAGACCTGTTATAAAAACATTATCTATTTGATTAACATATAAAATCCTGAAAATTGACAGCCGTCAATTTTTCCCCCGTTTCGCCTCAATCACCTCCCAGATCCGTGCGGCGGCATTGGTGCCGTCAAACCGCTCCAGCTCCTGTATCCCGGTGGGCGAGGTCACGTTGATTTCCGTCAGCCAGTCGCCGATCACGTCGATGCCCACGAACACCTGCCCCTTTTCCCGCAGAACAGGGCCGATCTTCGCGCAGATTTCCAGATCGCGGGCGGTCAGGCCCACCTTTTCTGGCCGCCCGCCGACATGCATGTTCGACCGCGTCTCGCCCGCCTGCGGCACCCGGTTGATCGCGCCCACGGGCTCACCGTCCACCAGGATCACGCGCTTGTCGCCCTTTGCCACGTCGGGCAGAAATTTCTGCACGATCAGCGGCTCGCGGTTGATTCCCATGAACAGCTCGTGCAAAGACGACAGGCTCCGGTCATTCGGGTCCAGCCGGAACACGCCTGCGCCGCCATTGCCGTAAAGCGGCTTCAGGATGATATCCCCATGCCGCGCTTTGAACGCGCGGATCGTCGCCAGATCACGCGCAATCGCCGTCGGCGGCGTCAGGTCCGCAAACCGCAGCACCAGCAGCTTTTCCGGGCTGTTGCGCACCCAGAACGGATCATTGACCACCAGCGTTTTGGGATGGATCATCTCCAACAGATGTGTCGTCGTGATGTAACCCATGTCGAACGGCGGGTCCTGCCGCAGCCAGACGACATCATAGTCGCCCAGATCAACATCTGTCTCGGGCCCGTAGCTGACATCGTTCCCGACCTCGCGCCGCACCTCGATCGGACATCCGCGCGCCATCACCCGGCCCTCGACAAAGGCCAGTTTGTCGGGCGTGTAGAAAAACAGATGATGCCCGCGCGCCTGCGCCTCCAGCGCGATCCGGAACGTGCTGTCCGCGTTGATATTGACGGCCCCGATCGGATCCATCTGCAGGGCGACTTTCAAGGGCATGATCTTTCTCCGGTCGTGGCTTTGACTTCATTGGCGCAAGCCGCACGGGGTTGCAATCGCCCGCTTTCAGGCGGTGTAGGCGTTTTCAATGATTTCAATCCGCCCGGTGCCATCCACCAGCGCCACATCAAAGCGCACCTCCGTCAGCTCGCCCGCAGGCTCACCCCCCAGAAATTCCGCGGCCGCGTTGTAAATCCGCGCAAACTGGTGCTGCGTCAGATGCTCTGCCGCGCGCGCATGACTGCCGCTTTGCTTCACTTCGATGAAGATCACCATCGCCCCGTCCCGCGCGATCAGATCAATCTCGCCCGCCTCGCCCCGCCAGCGCCGCGCTGCAATGGCGCGACCCGACCGCGCGTAATGCTGCGCCACCTGATCCTCCGCCGCGAGGCCCGCGTGATACGACCGCGCGCCCGTCATGCATCACCCGCCAGTGCCAGACCCAGCTGATAGGCATCGCGCTTCGGAATGCCGAAGGCGCGTGCCACATCCGCCGCCGCATCCTTCAGCGTCATCGTCGTCAGCGCATGCGACATCGCCATGGCGATATCATCCGCCGACGGTGCCGCCCGCGGCGCGCGGTCCAGCAGGACAACGATCTCCCCCCGGATATCCCGGCCCTCCAGCGCCGCCCCGACCTCAGACGCCGACCCGCGCAGCACCTCCTCGAACTTCTTGGTCAACTCGCGGCAGACCACCACCCGGCGGTCTGCGCCATGCGTCTCCACAAGCGCCGCCAGCAGGGCCTGAAGGCGTTTCGGGGATTCGTACAGGATCACTGTCGCCTGAACCGCCGCCAGATCACCCAGAAAATCCCGCCGCGCCTTGCTGGTTGCCGGTGGAAAGCCTGCAAACAGAAAGCGGTCACTTGGCAATCCCGATACCATCAGCGCGCACAGCACCGCCGACGCACCCGGTGCCGCGATCACCGGCACCCCCGCCTCAATCGCGGCCCGGCTCAGCTGATAGCCGGGGTCCGCGACCAGCGGCGTGCCCGCCTCGGACGCATAGGCCACTGATTTTCCATCCGCCAGGGCGCGCATCAGCTTGGGTCTGACGGCCTCCCAGTTATGTTCGTGAAAGGCGATCACCGGACGCCCTGCCAGGGCCACGCCATGGATTTCCATCAGATGCCGCAGCGTGCGTGTATCTTCGGCGGCCAGCACATCCGCGCCCGCCAGCACATCCAGCGCGCGCAGCGTGATATCGCGGGCCGCCCCGATCGGCGTTGCCACGAAATGCAGCCCCGCCGGAACCCTGCGCGCATCCGGTGACCATGTCGGAGATGATGTGCCGATCGTCAAAGTCAGGCCCCCTCACAAGTTTACTTCTACGCCACTTCCGCTATACGCTACCCTGATCTGCTGTCTGCATCCTTTGGTGGGGAAGTCACATGTTGTCCGTTTTACACAAGGCCCGCAAGTCGCTGGGCCGTTTTGCCGTTATCGCCCTCGCGTCCATCGGCCTTGCAGCCTGCGTTCCTGTCGGCGGCGGTCAGTCCGGCCCGCGCCTTGATACATCGTCACCCGTGCCCGTGGCGCTGCTTGTGCCGGGCGGGTCGGGGTCCGCGCAGGACGAACTCTTGGCGCGGAACCTGGTGCAGGCGGCCCGGCTTGCGATTTCGGACCTGTCCGGGGCCGCGATCGACCTGCGGGTCTACAACACCGCCGGATCGCCCGCCCAGGCCGCCGCGATGGCGACCAAGGCTGCGGACGAAGGCGCCGCCATCATCCTCGGGCCCTTGAACGGGATCGAGGCGAATGCCGCCGGGGTCGCCGTCTCTGCCCGCGGCATCAACGTCCTGTCATTTTCAAACAACGCCGATGTTGCCGGTGGCAATGTCTATGTGCTGGGCACCACATACCCCAACATCGCCGCGCGGCTTGCCAACTATGCCGTCCGTAACGGCGCGCCGCGCATTGCCATCGTGCATGACAAGGATGTCGCAGGCAACGCAGGCCGCGCCGCGATGGAGGCCGCGATTTCGCGCGCCGGCGGCACCGTTGCGGGTGTTTTCGGATACGAGCTGTCCCAGAACGGCATCACCACCGCCGGCCCGGGCATTGCCGATGGCGTGCGCAACAGCGGGGCAAATGCGGTCTTTCTGACGGCGACACCCGTCGGTGCATTGCCCCTGATCTCACAGACGCTGCGTGATAACGGGGTTGATCCGGCGATGCAGCGGTTTGTCGGCATCTCGCGCTGGGATACCCCGCGCGAGGTTCTGGCGCTGCCTGGTCTGCAGGGCGGCTGGTTCACACTGCCGGACCCGACGCGCTATCCCCAGTTCGTCTCGCGCTATCAGGCGGCCTACAATGCGGCACCCGAACCTATCGCGGCCCTTGCCTATGACGGCATCGCCGCCATCGGCGCCCTGATCCGGCAGGGAAATGCGGATGCGTTCAGCAGCCGTGGCCTGACCCAGGCCGCAGGTTTCGAAGGTGTCAACGGGATTTTCCGGTTCCTGCCCAACGGCACCAACGAACGCGGCCTTGCCATCATGCAGGTGCAGAACGGCACGGCCCGCGTGATCGAGCCTGCACCGCGCAGCTTTGGCGGGGGCGGGTTCTGACCGACACCAGACCGATGCCTGACACGGCCAGCAATGTGATACCGGCCCCCTTGTCACAGCCGGGGACGGTGTTGGATCAGGCGGACTTCGGCATGGATGCGATTGCCGCAGCCTTGCAGGATGTCCCTGATGCCAAGGCTGCGCGCAGCATCACCGTGCAGCATCTCGGGCGTTTTCGGACGGAACAGACGGCCGCGATTGCGGCGCGGTTTGCCGATCATCCGCAAGAGTCGCATGCCGTGACCACCGCCTTGTCTGCGATGACCGATACGCTGATACGCGCCGCATTCGATGTCGCCGTGCAGCACCTGCACCGCCTGCCAAATCCAACCGACGCCGAACGGATCGCCGTGCTGGCCGTGGGCGGTTACGGCCGCGCGGAAATGGCCCCGTTTTCCGACGTCGATCTGCTGTTTCTGATCCCGTGGAAAGTCACGCCCTGGGCCGAATCCGTCATCGAATCGATGCTGTACATCCTGTGGGACCTGAAGCTGAAAGTCGGCCATGCCACCCGCAGTGTCGCGGAATGCCTCCGGCTTGGGCGCGAAGACATCACGATCCGCACCGCCTTGCTGGAACATCGCCACATCACCGGTGATCCCCGGCTTGCCCGCGATCTGGACGATCAGTTGTGGTCGGGCCTCTTCCGCAGCACCGGCCCCGGTTTCATCGAGGCAAAACTTGCCGAACGCGCCGAACGCCACAAACGCCAGGGCGGCCAGCGCTATGTTCTGGAACCGAATGTCAAAGAAGGCAAAGGGGGCCTGCGCGATCTGCAGACCCTGTACTGGATCGGCAAGTATCTGCACCGCGCCCCCACCGCCGAAGGGCTGGTTGCAGCGGGCCTTTTGAACCGCGACGAATTCGATGCCTTCGCGCGGGCAGAAAATTTCCTGTGGGCCGTGCGCTGCCATCTGCACTATATCGCCGGGCGCGCCACCGAACAGCTGACCTTTGATGCGCAGGTCGAGGTTGCGGCGCGCATGGGCTACCGCGATGCCGGTGGGCGGCGGGCCGTGGAACATTTCATGCAGGACTACTTTCGCCATGCAACCCGCGTCGGCGAACTGACAACCGTGTTTCTGACACAGCTTGAGGCGCGCCATGCCAAAGGCGAGGCGCGGATCATGGGGTTCCTGAGGCGCAACAAACCCGTGCGGGCGGGGTTAAAGCTGGTGCAGGGGCGCATTGATGCCGTCGATGCCAAGGCGTTCCTGGCAGACAATCTGAATTTCCTGCGGATTTTCGAGGAATCGCTGCGCACGGGTTATCTGATCCATCCCAATGTCATGCGCCTGATCGCGGGCAACCTGCACCTGATTGACGATGCGATGCGCGAGGATGCGGAAGCCACGCAGATCTTCCTCGACCTGATGCTGAAACATGGCAATCCAGAGCGTGCGCTACGGCGCATGAATGAACTTGGCGTTCTGGCCGCCTTCATCCCCGAATTCGAACCGATCGTCGCGATGATGCAGTTCAACGTCTATCACCACTACACGGTGGACGAACATATCATCCAGACGATCAGCACGCTCGCGCAGATCGAACGGGGTGAGCTGGTCGAAGATCTGCCCCTGTCCAGCGCCATCCTGAAAGAGGGGGTGAACCGCAAGGTGATTTACGTGGCCCTGCTGATGCATGACATCGGCAAGGGCCGGCCTGAGGATCATTCGATCCTTGGCGCGCAGATCGCCCGCCGCGTCGCCCCCCGCCTTGGCCTGACAGTTGAAGAGACGGAAACCGTCGACTGGCTGGTGCGCTATCACCTTTTGATGTCCGACATGGCGCAAAAGCGCGATATCGGCGACCCGCGCACCGTGCGCGATTTCGCCAAGGCGGTGAAGACGCGCAAGCGGCTGGATCTGCTCACCGTCCTCACGGTCTGCGATATCCGGGGCGTCGGGCCGGGCACGTGGAACAACTGGAAGGCCATGCTGCTGCGCCAGCTCTACCGCGACACCGCAGATGCGCTGGAAGGCGGTCTGGAAAACGTCAACCGCGAGAACCGCGCGAATGAGGCCAAGCGCGCCTTGCGCGAAACGCTGGGCGGCTGGGATGCCAAACTGCTGCGCGAAGAACTGGGGCGGCATTATGCGCCCTACTGGCAGGGGCTTTCGACCGCGACCCATACCGTTTTTGCGCGCCTTCTGATCAATCTGCCCGATGATGAAATCCGCATCGACCTGCACCCCGATCTGGACCGCGACGCAACGCGGGCCTGCTTTGCGCTGGTCGATCACCCCGGCATCTTTTCGCGCCTTGCGGGTGCCCTTGCGCTGGTCGGCGCCAATGTCGTGGACGCGCGCACCTATACGTCCAAGGATGGCTATGCCACCGCCGTATTCTGGGTGCAGGACGCCGAAGGCAAACCCTATGAGGTCAGCCGCCTGCCCCGCCTGCGCGGCATGATCGAAAAAACCCTGCGCGGCGAGGTGATCGCGCGCGAGGCGTTGAAAGACCGCGACCGCGTGAAAAAACGCGACCGCGAATTCCGCTTTCCGACCCACATCACCTTCGACAACGAAGGATCGGAGATCTACACGATCATCGAGGTGGATACCCGCGATCGTCCCGGTCTGCTCTATGACCTGACCCGCACATTGGCATCCAACAACATCTACATCGCCAGCGCCGTCATCGTCACCTACGGGGCGCAGGTCGTGGATACATTCTATGTCAAAGACATGTTCGGCCTGAAACTGCACCAGAAACCCCGGCAGGAGTCGCTTGAGAAAAGCTGCGTCAGGCGATTGCCGATGGCGCGGAACGGGCAGCGGGCTGATGGGGCAAAGGCGGCTG
>JAAFHS010000150.1 GCA_013298485.1 Rhodobacterales bacterium | reverse complement strand
TATCAGGCGTTCCAACCTCGGCGTCCACATCGCCAAGCACAGTGTAATTGATCCCAGTGGTGATCTTGATGTTATCCTGCGTATAGATCGCGGCCAGGGTCACGCCCTTGCGTCCGTTTGACGGGCCGAGCGGGGAGACCAAAACATCGTCGCGGTTTTCATACTGGAACGACAGTGATCCGGACCAGTTTTCACTAAACTTGCGACCGACGCCGAGAGTGAAGGTGGTGGTGTCTTCAATGTCGATCAGGCTGGCACCCCTTGTGGGTACCGCAAAAGCTGCGGGGGAAAGCGTCAGTGATGACCAGTCCACATAGCGAATCTGGCCGAAGACAAGTGTGTCTTTGGCAACGCCGGTCTGGAAGTCAAGGTTGATGCTTTGCGGTGTGCTAACGTCGGTGACACTCGATACCGTTCCCAGGGGGCCAGTTTCGACGGTATCGAACTCATGTTGTATTTCCGAGTTATAGGTCAGGGCAACGCGCAGTGCGATGTCGGGCCGTTCGTAAGCAACTCCAACAACATAACCTACGCCCAGATCGCTTGCCAGATCTACGCTGTAACCATTCAGTCCTTGATAGGCCGCCCCGCGCAGATCAATGCTCGCCTCGGCCTGCTGGGCGCGCAGGCCGCCGTGCACACTGAAATTCTCGTTGAACTTATAGCGCAGCAGACCTGTCAGCGCATAGGATGATGCATCGACCCGCGTATTGCCCAGAAGGGGTGACGGGTCATAAAGGACATCCGCACCGAAGGGTTGATCCAGGATGACGGCGAAGGACAGCTTGTCATTGATGTCCTGTTTGTAGCTGAGCGCGATCTGGGAATAGCCCCGGGCGACATCGCCGGTGGACGCACCCGTAAGATCGGTGCCCGGCAGGTCCGGAGAGACATAGCCAAATGACAATTCGACCAGCCTGTCCTTTTCGAACAGAATGCCAATCCCCTGGCCCGAACGGTCAATGCCGCCCGCAACTGCGCTGCTTGCCGATAGTGCGACGACGCTGGCCGTCAGCAGAAACTTGGTCATTGGTCTTCCTCCCCGAAGGCCACGGTCGCTGCAGAGTGCGCGCCGATTTCATGTTAAAACGGTAACTACGCCGTTGCATTTCGGTCAATCAATGACGCCGCGTCACAGATTTGTGACGTAACAACCGTTGCAGCAAGGACATGGTGCGATGTGAGCGCAAACAGTCGCTTCCGGCCCCGAAAAGGAGTTGCAATATTGGTGTATGTTACTAGGTTGCCCGCGGGTGGTCAGAAAAAATGACCACTTTTGGGGGTGCAAGGGCAGGGGTCAAGCATAGCCGGAAGCAGTCTTCGATGGTGCAGGCGTCACCTTCGGTCGGACGTCGTGAGGACTTGGCGGCGCATGGTGGTTTGAACAGGTGCCATGGATTTTTGCGGTCACCACCTTGAATTTTGGATGACGGTGCCACCGGTCTTTGCTTGACCGGGGGCGGGATAAAGCGAAGATAACGACACAACCAAGGGAGGATATTCAATGAAAAGACGGAATTTCTTGACGACGGCGGCCATCGGCGCTGCGGCCACGGCCGTTGCGGCCCCGGCCATTGCGCAGGCGAACCCAACTGTGACATGGCGCGTGACATCGGGTTTCCCGAAATCGCTCGACACGATTTATGGTGCCGCTGAGACAATGGCGAAATACGTGTCGGAGGCGACCGACGGTGCGTTTACCATGCAGGTCTTCCCGGCGGGAGAACTGGTGCCCGGACTTGAGGCCGCGGAAGCGGCAGCGACAGCCTCGGTCGAGGCGGCCCATACCGCGGCCTATTATGACTGGGGCAAGGATCCGACCAACGCATTGGGCACGACTGTCCCGTTCGGCCTGAACTACCGGCAGATGAATGCGTGGCTGTATCAGGGCGGCGGCATCGATATGCTGAATGAATTCTACCACACGCGGAACCTGCATTATCTGCCCTGCGGCAATACGGGCGTGCAGATGGGCGGGTGGTTCCGCAAGGAGATCGCGTCGCTGGCCGACCTGCAGGGCCTGAAGATGCGGATCGGCGGTTTCGGCGGGTCGATCATCGCGAAGCTGGGCGTGGTGCCGCAGCAGATCGCTGGCGGGGATATTTATCCGAGCCTCGAGAAGGGCACGATCGATGCGGCCGAATTCGTGGGGCCGTATGATGATGAAAAGCTCGGCTTCAACAAGGTCGCACCCTATTACTACTACCCCGGCTGGTGGGAGGGTGGACCGACCCTGTCGACGATGATCAACCTGGATAAGTGGAACGAGTTGACGCCCGCCTATCAGGCGATCTTGAAAACAGCTTGCGAAGCGGCGAATTCCAACATGATGGCGAATTATGACTGGAAGAACCCGACGGCACTGCGCTCGCTCGTGGCGGGGGGCGCGCAACTGCGGCCATTCCCGCAGGATGTGATGGATGCGGCCTATGAGGCGGCAACATCGACCTATGCCGAAATCAGCGCGACGAACCCTGCGTTCAAGAAAATCTACGACAGCCAGCAGGCGTTCAAGCGCGAGGCGTATCTTTGGGCGCAGCTTGCGGAATACAATTATGACACTTTCATGATGGTGCAACAGCAGGCTGGCAAGCTCTGACCTGATCACATAGTTGAAGGCGGCCCCGGCGCACGGCGTCCGGGGCCGTTTTGATTGGTGGTGAGATTGTGCGGAGTACAAGGAAAAACCGGCAGACCCACAGGGCTGCCGGTTTTGTCTGCGTGTCGGTTGCCTGCGTCAGGGATTGACGACGGGCGGGTTCAGCACGGGCGCACCGAGGTTGGGTGCGCCAAGTGCGGGTGCGCCGCCAACGCCGCTGGGGGCCCCGATCGTGGGCAATTTCGGCACGGTGATGGTAACGGTGGATGGATCGACCACAGGACCTTTGTAATGCATGACCATCTGCGGGAAGCTGATCACCAGCCCCACCATGACGACCTGGATCACCACGAAGGGAACCGCCCCCCAGTAGATCTGCCCTGTCGTCACCGGGTCCATGCGGAGGCCGGTGACCTTGTCGGTATAGCTGGATTTGGGTGCCACTGACCGCAGGTAAAACAGCGCAAAGCCAAATGGCGGGTGCATGAACGAGGTCTGCATGTTGACCCCCAGGATGATCCCGAACCAGATCAGGTCGATGCCCAAAGCCTGTGCCGGGGCTACAAGCAGCGGCACGATGATGAAGGCCAGCTCGAAGAAGTCGAGGAAAAAGGCCAGCAGGAACACCAGGATCGACACGAAGATCAGGAACCCCGTGGCCCCGCCCGGCACGCCGACCAAGAGGTGCTCGACCCAGATCTGGCCGTTGACCCCGTAGAAGGCGAGCGAGAAGACCCGGGCACCGATCAGGATGAACAGCACAAAGGCCGACAGCCGGGTCGTCGATTCCAGGGCCTGACGGATCACCGTCATGTTGAGGCGCCCCTTGATGGCCGCCAGACCCAACGCACCGACTGCGCCCATCGCGCCGCCTTCGGTGGGTGTGGCGATGCCGAGGAAGATCGTCCCAAGCACAAGGAAGATCAGCGCCAGCGGCGGGATCAACACCATGATGACCTGCTGCGCCAGCCGCGACATCAGGTTGATCTTCATGCCTTTGTCGATCACAGCATAGGCGTAGATGACCGCAATCCCGATGGTGCCGCCCAGGATGTCGGCATCTGGACCGTGGGTTTCGTACAACATCACATGCGCGCCATAGCCGATGACCATGACGGCCAGCAGCGCCACGACAAGCGAGGTGATGCCCTGGCCCAGGGTGCGCGCCTCAAGCGGCAGGGCCGGAACCCAGTTCGGGCGCAGGATCGACACGAGAAAGATATAGCCGACATAGAGCCCAGTCAGCACCAGACCGGGGATGATCGCGCCTTTGTACATGTCGCCCACTGACCGGCCAAGCTGGTCGGCGAGCACGATCAGCACCAGCGAGGGCGGAATGATCTGCGCAAGTGTGCCAGAGGCTGCAATGACACCCGACGCGACGCGCCGATCATAACCATAGCGCAGCATGATGGGCAGCGAGATCAGGCCCATGGCGATGACCGAGGCCGCGACGACCCCCGTCGTGGCCGCAAGAAGCGCGCCCACAAAGATCACCGCATAGGCAAGCCCGCCGCGGATCGGCCCGAAAAGCTGCCCGATCGTATCCAGCAGATCCTCGGCCATGCCCGAGCGTTCCAGCACGATGCCCATGAAGGTAAAGAACGGGATGGCCAGCAGCGTCTCATTCGACATGACGCCGAAGAACCGTTGCGGCATGATGCCCAAAAGCGGCCAGTCCAGCGTGATGGTGCCGCCTGAATAGGGGGCAAGCCAGACACCTATGGCAAAGAAAACCAGCCCGTTGGCGGCCAGCGAGAACGCCACCGGATAGCCCAGCAGAAGGAATACCACCAGCGAGACGAACATGATCGGCGCGATGTTCGTCGCGATAAAGACCAGAAGTTCGGTCATTTGCGGTCCTCCTTGGCCAGTCGCGCCACTTCAGCGGCCAATGCAGCACCTTCCAGTTCGGCGGCCTCGTGCGAGGACACGAACGGGGTTGGATCAGGGATGACGCCGCGCATCACGGCGACCTTCTTGATGACTTCGGAAATCCCCTGCAGCAGCAGGAGAAAAAATCCCGCCAGCAGGAAGGCGCGCGCAGGCCAGATGATCAGGCCGCCCGAGTTGGACGACATCTCGCCCTTTGCATATGCGGTCCAGACATAGGGGATCAGCAGGTAGGTCGCCAAGACAACAAAGGGCAGCAGGAAGAACAGATGCCCGAACAGGTCGATCCAATGCTGCGTGCGGCGCGACCGCGCCCCGTAGATGATGTCGATGCGGATATGTTCGTTCTGTTTCAGCGTATGGGCCGAGGCCAGCATGAAGGCCGCCCCGAAGAGGTACCACTGCAGTTCAAGCCATGCGTTGGATGAGATGTTGAAGGCCTTGCGCATGACGGCATTGGCCGCGCTGACAATGACGGCGACAAGGATCAGCCACATGACTGATTTGCCGACGATTTCGTTCAGACGGTCGATGGCGCGCGACATCGCGAGTAGTGACTGCATTCGGCGTTCCCCCCTGGAGTCCGGATGGTTTCTGTTGGATGACCCTTTCGCATCTCTGGAAGGCGCGGCGAAAGTGGTAAGTTTTTCTGTCCAATTATGCGATGACGGCCCCCTTCGTCAATCTGTCGTTTTCAGCGTGTAAGGCGACGCAAATGCGCCGTTAAGGCGGGACGGTTGCACATGTGCGCAGGGGTGTCATCCCCGTGCAGCCCAGAAAATGGCCTGCGCGGGCATTGTCATGCGCTAACGGCGACAAAGATGTTGCCGAAATGCAAGAGCGTGCCGGACCTTGCGGGAATACCGGGTGCCGGTCCGTCAGTCCGCCGAAATCGTATAGCGGCGCGGGATATGCGCTGTCATGCGATACCAGTCGGAGGCGCGGGTGCGGGTCTGGTGGGCGTCAAAGGCGGCCTGATCGGCGAAAGTTTCATCAACCTGCCAGATCAGGGGATCATCGGTTTGGGCGACGGTGAAAGACAGGCAGGTCGGGTTGGCGCGGGTCAGCGCGATATGCCGTGGCAGGTGAGCCTTGACGAGGGCGACATCATCGTCCGTGGCGCAGAGGAGCTGGCCGGACAGGCGGACTATTCCCATTCGATGGTGCCGGGGGGTTTGGAAGTGATGTCATAGGTCACGCGGTTGATGCCGGGCACTTCGTTGATGATGCGCGTGGCCGTTTCACCAAGGAAATCATGGCTGAACGGGTAGTAATCGGCGGTCATGCCGTCGACTGAGGTGACCGCACGCAAAGCGCAGGCATAATCATAGGTGCGCCCGTCGCCCATCACACCCACGGTCTTGACGGGCAGCAGGGCCACGAAAGCCTGCCATATCTCGTCATAAAGGCCGTGCTTCCTGATCTGGTCGATGTAGACGGCATCGGCGGCGCGCAGGATATCCAGCTTTTCGCGCGTGATCTCACCCGGGCAGCGGATCGCGAGGCCGGGACCCGGGAAGGGGTGGCGGCCGATGAAGCTGTCGGGCAGACCAAGTTCGCGCCCCAGAGTGCGGACCTCGTCCTTGAACAATTCGCGCAAGGGTTCGACGAGCTGCATCTTCATGCGGGCAGGCAAGCCGCCGACATTGTGGTGCGACTTGATGGTGACGGACGGCCCGCCGGAAAACGACACTGATTCGATGACATCGGGGTAGAGGGTGCCCTGGGCGAGGAAATCGGCGCCACCGATGGCTTTCGCATGCTTTTCGAACACTTCGATGAACAGACCGCCGATGATCTTGCGCTTGGTTTCAGGGTCCGAGACCCCGGTCAGTTTGCCAAGGAAGTGTTCCGATTCGTCGGCATGGATGAGGGGCAGGTTGTAATGTTCGCGGAACATGCTGACGACCTGTTCGGATTCGCCAAGGCGCATCAGGCCATGATCGACATAGACGCAGGTGAGCTGATCACCAATCGCCTCGTGGATCAGGACGGCGGCGACAGAGCTGTCCACGCCGCCCGACAGCGCGCAGATCACACGGCCCTTGCCCACCTGCGCGCGGATTTTGGCGATGGCGTCTTCACGGTAGGCACCCATGGTC
>JAAFHS010000015.1 GCA_013298485.1 Rhodobacterales bacterium | reverse complement strand
GTCATCGGGTGCCGGGCGTTCGGCGGCGATGTCGGGGCCGATTTTCATCGGCTATGCGGATCTGATCGGGGGCACCACGCCCTTGCGCAGGATGACATTGGCAAACAACGCGTTTTCCGAGGTTGCAACGATCGTATGGGCCGCACGTATGCGGGGGTAAAGGTCTGCCCCGCTGATCGCTTGGGTCTTGTACCCATGTTCGCGGCAAAGCGCGTCGATATGGTCGTGGATGACACCCCGTTGCGCCGGATCATTGTTCAATGCCGCACGAAAGATGCCGGGCGGCACATCCGTGTCGATGGGCAGAACCTGCAGAAACGCGGCCAGCAATGCCAAAACCCCGTGCCCATCAGCACGGACAAGGCGGCGCGCGTGGTCCTGTGCGGGGTAGTTTCCATCGACCAAAGCGATCTCATCGCCATGGCCCATCGACCGCAGAGTAAACAGCAATTCCGGGCCAAGGACGGGCGGCAATCCCAACAACATTTCTATTCCAACGCTCTTTCTTGGTCGCCGCAAAGGGTGCGCCTGAGGATTCTCAGGCCGTAAGTTGGGGCAGGGAGATAGGCCCTGTCAATAATAAATCACTCTGATTTATTTATCTTGACCTGTGATCGGGAATCAGATTGTCTGCACCGCATCGCAGCAGCCAATGGCGTTGCGCAGTGTTTTTAAATGGGGGCAAGTCGCCCTTTGAATCCTGGGAGGATCACGATGAAACTGAAGATGAAAGCGCTGCTTGGCGTTGCTGCACTGGCCATGATGGCAGGGACGGCATCCGCCGCCGACCTGACCTGCCTGATCACCAAGAACAACACCAACCCCTTCTTCGTAAAGATGAAAGAGGGCGCTGAGGCTGCTGCAACAGCCGCAGGGATGGACTTCCAGGCCTATGCCGGTGTGACGGATGGTGATGCTGCCCCGCAGATCACGGCGATTGAAAACTGCGTGGCTGCCGGTGCCAAGGGCATCCTGATCACGCCGTCCAACGACTCGGTTGGTCCTGCCCTGATCGCGGCGCGCGCGGCTGGGATCCTGGTTATCGCGCTGGACACGCCGCTGGCTGATCCGGAAGCACAGGACATGACCTTTGCCACCGACAACTTCCAGGCCGGTCTGCTGATCGGTCAGTGGGCTGCGGCAACATTGGGGGCCGAGGCTGCGAATGCCAAGATCGCCATGCTGGATATCAACGCCGACAACATCTCGGTCGATGTGCAGCGCGACACGGGCTTCCTTGTCGGTTTCGGGATCGAAGTGCCTGATCTGTCGGTGATGGGTTCGGAAACCGACCCGCGCGTCGTCGGTCATGAGTCGAGCCAGGCTTCGGTCGAAGGCGGCGTGACGGCGATGGAGAACCTGCTGGCCATCGAGCCGAATATCAACGTGGTCTACACGATCAACGAGCCCGCAGCCGAAGGCGCCTATCAGGCGCTGCAGAACGCAGGCAAGACAGATGTTCTGATCGTATCGGTTGACGGCGGTTGCCCCGGTGTGGCCAACGTCGCATCCGGCGTGATCGGTGCGACATCGCAGCAGTATCCGCTGCTGATGGCCTCGCTCGGCGTGGAAGCGATTGCAAAGTTCGCGGCTGACGGCACCAAGCCGACGGCGTCGGAAGGCCTGACGTTCTTCAACACAGGTGTGAACCTTGTCACAGACAAACCAGCGGCGGGTGTCGAGTCGATCGACAGCGCCAAAGGGACCGAGCTTTGCTGGGGCTGAGACTGCACCAACATGATTGACGAGGCAAAGGGCGACATTATTGTCGCCCTTTGTATGACCACGCCACAGTAAGCCTGTACCAATGCCTGGCGAACATCGGCAAAGCCGCCCGATTTGCGGAATGACAATCGGCCAGTTCTATCGGGGCATGACGCAGAGGGGGACGTAATGACAGACAATGACGCGCCGACAAAAACCATTTCGGATTTTGAGGCAACGCTCAAAACCGCCGATATGGCCGTGGCCAGCTTTGCCGAGGATGACAAATCCTTTGCCCATCTGATGCGGTCATTTCTGCGCAACTATCCAACGGCCATTCCCGCGCTTGTTCTGATCATCAGTGTTCTTGTTTTCGGGCTGATCGACGTCTACCTGAACGCCGATCGCGCAAATTTCATGACCCCCAACACCCTGTCGACCGTGCTGAAGCAGGTCACCGTGGTGGGCATCGTCGCAATCGCGCAAACCATCGTCATTCTGACTGCAGGGATTGATCTGTCCGTTGCTGCCATTCTCGTGCTGTCGTCCGTCATCATGGGCAAGCTTTCGGTTGATGTCGGCCTTCCCCCGGAAATCGCAGTGCTCGTTGGCCTTGCCTTCGGCGCGCTGATGGGCTGCATCAACGGGCTTCTGGTCACGGTCGTCAAACTGCCCCCGTTCATCGTGACCCTGGGGACGCTCAGCATCTACACTGCGCTGAAACTCTGGTACTCCGGTTCCCAATCCGTGCGTGGCGCGGATATCAAGGAACAGGCACCGCTGTTGTTGTGGTTCGGCGAGGCGTTCAATTTTGGCGGGGCCACGCTGACCTATGGCGGGATTGCGATGATCGTTCTAGCCTTCGTCGTGTGGTACATCCTGACAAAGACCGCATGGGGCCGTCATGTGCATGCCATCGGCGACGATCCCGATGCCGCCATGCTGGCGGGCATTCAAACAAACCGCGTCCTGATCGGCGTTTATACCTTTGCTGGCGCGATCTGTGCCTTTGGGGGTTGGATCGCCATTGGCAGGGTCGGTTCCATCTCTCCTATCGGATTTGAAACCGCCAACCTCGACAGCATCACCGCTGTGGTGATTGGCGGCACGTCCCTGTTTGGCGGGCGCGGGTCGATCCCCGGATCAGTTCTGGGTGCCCTGATCGTCGGTGTGTTCAGCACTGGCTTGTCCGTCGCCGCGCGTGTTGATGACTATTGGCAGACCTTTGCCGCAGGCTGTCTTGTTCTGGTCGCCGTTGCATTGGACCAATGGCTGCGGAGGGCCTCGAAATGAGTGATATGCAACCTATCCTCACCTGCCGTGGCCTGATGAAACGCTATGGCACCGTGGTCGCAATGAACGGCGCGGATTTCGATCTGTACCCGGGCGAAATCACCGCCATCATCGGCGACAACGGGGCGGGCAAATCCACGCTGGTCAAGGCGATTGCCGGGGCTGTGACGCCCGACCATGGCGAGATCCGGCTGGATGGTGAGTTGTTGCATTTCCGCGGTCCGCAGGATGCGCAAAAGGCGGGGATCGAGACGGTCTACCAGAACCTTGCCCTGTCGCCTGCGTTGTCCATCGCCAACAACATGTTTCTGGGGCGCGAGATGCGGATGCCGGGCATCCTCGGGTCGGTGTTCCGGATGATGGATCAAAAGCGGATGCAGGATTTCGCCCGCAACAAGCTGTCTGAACTGGGCCTGATGACGATCCAGAACATCAATGTCGCGGTCGAATCCCTTTCGGGTGGGCAGCGGCAGGGCGTCGCTGTGGCCCGTGCGGCGGCGTTCGGATCAAAGGTCGTGATCCTGGATGAGCCGACGGCGGCCCTTGGCGTCAAGGAAAGCCGCCGGGTGCTGGAACTGATCCGCGATGTGCGCAGCCGGGGTATTCCGATTATCCTGATCAGCCACAACATGCCGCATGTGTTCGAAGTGGCCGACCGCATCCACATCCATCGCCTTGGGCGCAGGCTGTGCGTGATCGATCCAAAGGAACATTCGATGTCGGATGCCGTCGCCTACATGACCGGGGCAAAACTGCCCGAAGGTGTGACGGAACGGGCCTGAGGGGGCCGTCATGACGCCCACTGATCTGATTGATCTGATCCGTGCAAAAGCGCCCGCGCAGGGGCGGTACTTCGTGGCGCTTGCCGGTCCACCTGGGGCCGGAAAGTCAACCTTGGCCGCCGAACTGGTGTCCGCATTGGGGCAGGGCGCAAAAGCCGTGCCGATGGACGGGTTTCATTACGATGATGCCGTGCTGATCGCCCGTGGCGCGCGCCATCGGAAAGGTGCGCCCGATACCTTTGACGTGCAGGGGTTCCTGCATCTGCTGCGCCGGCTGCGCATCGAGGATGAGGTGGCGATCCCCCTGTTCGACCGCGATCTGGAAATCAGCCGGGCGGGTGCAGATATCGTCACCGCGCAGGACTGTCTGCTGGTGGTTGAAGGCAATTATCTGCTGTTCAATGATCCGCCCTGGAACGAGGCCGCTGCACTGTTCGACCTGACGGTGTGGATCGACGTTCCCGAAGCCGAACTTGACCGCCGCCTGATGGCCCGCTGGGCGCATTTCGGCAAAACACCGGATGCTGCGCGGGCCTGGATCGACGGCAATGACATGCCCAACATCCGGCGCGTCACCCAAAGATCGCGGGTGGCGGATGTCGTGGTGCGCTGGAGCTGATCCTGCGATATCCTTAAGGTTGCGTATGGAATTCCTGACTGTCGCGGGGGTCGATTCGGGCGCACCCTGCAGCCACGTATTTTTGTGACAACTTTTTCGATCTGACATTGCAATCCAGGAGATTAGGATGAAAAACTCAATCGAGTTTTGGCATGACGTTTGCCTTGAGGTCACCCGCCGCGACTTTTCCAGGAAACCCGATGGATCGCCCGCACGCCCTGATCAAGGTGGACCGACGCGCACCTCGCGCGCGATGGCGATTGTCCATCTGGCGATGCATGACGCCTATTTCGGCACCACGGCACCTGCCGCCACCTATCTGCAGCGCCTGGCCGTTCCCGTGGCACTTCCAGCGGCCCCCGCGCCGATCAGCACCGACAGCGCGCTGGGTACGGCGGCGGCGGTCACTCTGCTGACGCTTTATCCAAGTCAGGCGGCCTATATCAACCGCATGTCGGCGGTGTTCATCGACCCCAACCCGGTGGCGATTGCCCGCGACAATGGCCACAGCTATGGCGAGGCGGTGGCGGCCCTGATCATCGGTCTGCGCGCCAATGACGGATCGCGGGGTGAGATCGGCTATCGCCCGTCAACCGCATACGGGCGTCACCGCGAAAGCCCGTTTGACGCAGGTCAGGGGTTCCTTTCGCCGCAATGGGGCAATGTCGCGCGCTTTTGCACGCCCGCCCGTGTGCCGCTGGACCCACCGCCCGGATATGCCCTGCCCGATTATCTGTCGGACAGCGACTATCGCGCGGATTTCAAGGAAGTCGCGGCGGAAGGCGCCTTGCTCAGCACCAAGCGCAGCCCCGAGGAAAAGACCATCGGCTATTTCTGGGGCTATGACGGTGCCAATGAAATCGGTGTTCCGCCGCGCCTTTACAACCAGATTGCCCGGGCATGGCTGGCCCGGCATCATCCCGGCGATGTGGATTCGGCGGTGAAGTTGCTGACGATGATCAATGCAGGGATGGCGGATGCCGCCATCGACGCGTGGCATCACAAATATGCCTACAACCTGTGGCGGCCGGTTGTCGGCATCCGTGAGGCGAGCATGTCCACAGGGCCGGGTGCCATCGCCGGACCGAAGTCCACCGCCACGGCGGGGGCCGATATCGGCGATCCGGCATGGGCGCCTTTGGGCCTGCCCACGACCAATGAACCCGAACGCCGCGCGCTAAGCCGGACCCCGCCGTTCCCGGCCTATCCATCGGGGCATGCGACGTTCGGTGCCACGCTGTTCCAGATCATGCAGCGGTTTTCGGGCGGCGCGGCGATGACCTTGCAGAATGTGCTGGATGCGGACACCTCGAACCCGGTTGTTGCCGGGCAGGCGTTTGACTTCATGTCGGATGAACTCGATGGGCATGCGGTGGATGCCGATGGGTCGGTCCGCACACGGCATCTGCGGCAGTTCACCAACTTTGCCAAGCCCACCTATGAAAACTCGATCAGCCGGATCTACATCGGGGTGCACTGGCGGTTCGATGGTCTGCCGCGCGCCGATGTGGCGGGCAAACGCTATGGCGGGGTGCCGTTGGGATTGACCATCGGCACGCAGGCCTTCGACTTTTTCAACTGATGCAAGATGGCCCGTGCCGCTGGTGCGGGCCATCACCCTTGCGGTGTCATCGCTTTGCGCTGGCGCGCGCGCTCCAATCCCAGTTGCCGTTCGCGCCAGATGATGAGAATGCCCGCAAAGATCACCAGCGCTGCACCGCCGAGCATCGTTCCTGTCGGGATTTCAGCAAAGACGAAATACCCGATGCCAAGTGCAAAGATCATGGATGCATAGTCAAAAGGGGCCACAAGGGACGCGTCCGCCTCACGGTAGCTGGAGGTCAGCACGATTTGCCCCACCCCGCCCAGCAGGCCTGCGGTCACCAGCAATGATGCCTCCCACGGGGCAGGGCGGACCCAGCCGAAGGGCAGGGTCAGCAGCGCAAGAACGCTGGCCGTGACCGAGAACCAGAAAACGATAGCAGGGGTTTTTTCCGTCATCACCAGCTTGCGCACGAAGACCTGCGCCAGGGCGGCAAAGACCGCACTGAACAAGACCAGCATCGCGCCAAGCGCCTCGCGTTGGCTGGCGGCGTCGGGTGACAGCAGGGTGAGGCGCGGCGACAGCACGATCATCACGCCGACAAGGCCAAGGGCGACGGCGGTGATGCGGAAGGCGCGCACCTCTTCCCCCAGAAACATCGCGGCGAACACGACCGTCAGAAGTGGCGCGGCATAGCCGATGGCCGTGACTTCGGGCAGGGGCAGAAAGCCCAGGCCCGCAAAGCCCAGACCCATGGCCGTCGTGCCGACAAAGCCGCGCCAGAAATGGCCCATGGGCTGCACCGCACGAAATCCGGTGGCCAGTTCGTGGCGCAAGGCGAGCCAGATGATGATGACGGGAATGGCAAAGAAGGACCGGAAAAAGACCGCCTCACCCGCAGGCACATGGGCGGATGTGGCCTTGATCAGCGAGGCCATCACGATGAAACACAAGACCGAGCCCAGTTTCAGGGCAATCCCCCGCAAGGGGCGCTGGGGCGGTGCATCGGCCATGCATCACACGAACCACGCGCCGCGCGCCGGTGCAAGGCACTGGACGGCATGGCCGCCATGCAGTTTGGTGGTGCCAAAGAAGGAAGCCGTGATGACCGATCTTTCCCATCTGATTGCCACCGGACGCGGCGAGGTGCCTGCCGATATCGTGCTGCGCGGGGGCCGCGTGTTCGATCTGATCACGGGTGATCTGGTGGCGAGCGATGTGGCGATCACGGGTGAGACGATTGTGGGGGTGTTTGGCGATTATGACGGAACCTGCGTGATTGATGTGACCGGCCAGATCATCGTGCCGGGGTTTATCGACACGCATCTGCATATTGAATCCTCGCTGGTGACGCCCTTTGAATTTGACCGCTGCGTGACGCCGCGCGGGGTGACGACGGCGATCTGCGATCCGCATGAGATTGCGAATGTCTGCGGGTTGACGGGCATCCAGTATTTTCTGGACGCAGCAGGCCACACGCTGATGGATATCAAGGTGCAGCTGTCATCCTGCGTGCCATCCACGCATATGGAAACGGCGGGGGCGCGGCTGGAGGCGCACGATCTGGTGCCGCTGATGGATCATCCGGGCGTCATCGGGCTGGCCGAATTCATGAACTTTCCCGGTGTGCTGGCGCGTGATCCGGGATGCATGGCAAAGCTGCAGGCGTTCCGGGGGCGGCATATCGACGGGCATGCGCCCTTGCTGCGCGGGCGCGATCTGAATGGGTATATCGCGGCGGGTATCCGGACGGAGCATGAGGCGACGAGCGCGGAAGAGGGGCTGGAAAAACTGCGCAAGGGGTTGCGGGTGCTGATCCGTGAGGGGTCGGTCAGCAAGGATCTGCATGCGCTGGCATCGCTGCTGACGGAACGGCATGCGCCATACTTGTGTTTCTGCACCGATGACCGCAATCCGCTTGATATCGCCGAGCACGGCCATCTCGACTACATGATCCGCACGGCGATTGGTTTGGGCTGTGCGCCGCTGGCTGTGTACCGTGCGGCGAGCCTTTCGGCGGCAGAAGCATTCGGGTTGAAAGACCGGGGGCTGATCGCGCCGGGCAAACGGGCGGACATCGTGGTGATTGATACGCTGGAGGGTTGCCACGCGCGTATGGTCTTTGCAGGAGGGCGGCTGGCGGACCGGGCGGCCTTTGCCGTGCGGGGGACGGTGGCGCCGGTAGGGCGACGCTCGGTGAAGGCACCTGTCGTAACAGCGCAAGATTTCCGCACCGGGGGCAACCGGGTGGAGACGCCGGTGATCGGGATCATTCCGGGCAAGATCATCACCGAGCATCTGACCTTTGATATCGCGCCGCAGGATGGCGACAAACGCCCCGATATTGCGCGCGACCTGGTCAAGATCGCTGTGATCGAGCGGCACGGGGTGAACGGGAACAAGGCGACGGGATTCGTGAAGGGGTTTGGGCTGTGGCGCGGGGCGATTGCGGGGACGGTCTGCCATGATCATCACAACATCGCGGTGGTGGGCGTGGATTATGATGACATGGCGCTGGCGGTGAACCGGCTGGGGCAGATCGAGGGCGGGTTCGTGGTGGTGGAGGGCGGCGAGGTTCTGGCCGAGCTGGCGCTGCCGGTGGCGGGGTTGATGAGCCTGGAGCCGTTCGAGGTGGTCAGGGATGCGCTGGTGGACTTGCGGGCGGCGGCGAAGGGGCTGGGGGTGGCGCTGGAGGAGCCGTTTCTGCAGCTGGCATTCCTGTGCCTGCCGGTCATTCCGCATCTGAAAATCACGGATATGGGCATGGTCGACGTGGACCGGTTCGAGATTTTGCCGTAAATTGACGGCTGTCAATTTCTGACATTATTCAATAAAATCAACGAAAAATGGAAGTTATCCACAGGGTGTTTTAATACTTTTGAAACATTGCGTGAAGAGTGTTAACGGGGGGGGTGACGGGCAGAATTGCCCATCCTACGCCACGGGCGTCATGCGGGATGGGCAGAACTGCCTATCATCCCCTGGCGTTCAGCCAGCCCACCAAACGGATGGCACGGCGTAGGACGGTGAGGGCGGCACCGAGGGTGACGATCCACAGCGCCCAAGTCAGGATGCTGCCCGGTGTCAGGGGCAACCACGGCTCGATCACGGCCAGCAGGGCAGCCCCGGTCATCACGGCCATGCGGTGCGGTTTGGCCATCGGGCCGCTGAAATCCGACGGCGCGCCTGTGGCGCGGCCCAGTTCCCGGACATAGGCGGTGAAGACCGCAAAGGCGGCGGCGGCAAAGCCGAGGGCGGGGTTGCCGAGACCCAGACCTGCGCCACAGAGGATCAGGATATCGGCGACACGGTCGGGGAATTCGTTCCAGAACGGGCCGGAGGGTTCGCGTCTGCCCCCCTCCATCGCGACCATGCCATCCAGCAGATTGCAGATCAGCCGCGCCTGACAGAAGGCTGCGGCGAGGATCAGGAGCGCGGCACCGGCCCAGGTCCCCACATGCCCCGCCCCCCAGAACGCCCCCCCGGCGAGCAATGCGGCGAACATGGAGGCCATCGAAATCTGGTTCGGTGTCACGGCACTGCCCGCCAGCCGCCGGGCTGCGGCCTGCGCCCATCCGGCGTTGCGGGTGGCAATCGGGCGCCTGTCTGTCTGAGGGTCGGTCATACGGTGGACCAGAAATAGCGCGTCAGGTGAAAGAAGATCGGGGCGGAAAAGATCACCGAATCCAGCCGATCGATAAAGCCGCCATGGCCTGCGATCATCTGGCCCCAGTCCTTGACCCCGCGATCACGTTTGATCGCACTCATCACCAGCCCGCCGAAAAAGCCCATCAGCACGATGATCAGGGCCATGCCACCCGCCTGCAGGGGCGTGAACGGGGTGAGCCACGAGAGCGAGGCCCCGATGACAATCGCGCTGAGCGCGCCGCCGATGAAGCCTTCCCATGTCTTGGATGGCGACAGGTTGGGTGCGATCTTGTGGCGGCCCAGCAGCTTGCCCCAGATGTACTGGCAGACATCAGACCCCTGGACGACCACGACCAGAAACGCGATCAACAGCACATTGCGCCCTTCAAAACCGGGGATCTGCAGCGACAGCAATGCAGGCACATGGCTGACGGAAAAGACGCAGACCATCAGCGCCCATTGCAATTCGGCGACCCGTGCGAGGAAACGCCCGGTATCGCCGCGCAGGGTGACGATGATCGGCAGCAGAAGGAAGGCGTAGACCGGGATGAAAATCGAATAGAACCCGTACCATTCCGCCCAGACAAGCCAGTATTGCACCGGGATCACCACGAAAAACGCGGCCACCAGCGCCATGTGGTCGGCGCGGCGCGTATCGGTCAGGGTGACGAATTCCCGCAGTGCGGCGAAAGAGCAGAAGGCGAAAAGCACCGAGGCCCCGGCCTTGCCGAAAGTCAGCGCGAGGCCCATCAGAATGACCATGACCCACCAGGCATTGATGCGGGCATTCAGGTTGTCGATGACCGGATCATCCGCGCCCCTTGTCTGTGCCAGCGCATAGCCGATGCCACTGGCGGCCAGCAGAACGCCGCCCAGACCCAGGAGCAGCAACCACAGATCGGTTGGCATGGCGGTCATGCAGGCACCCGTTCGGCGGGGGCCGTGGCGCGCAGGGCGGCCTCGGCCCGGGCAAGGAAGGCGTCTTTCGCCTCGCCCTCGGTCACGTGCAAAGGGGTGCCGAAGGTGACGGTGCAAATCAGAGGAATGGGGATCACCTCGCCCTTGGGCATCACGCGGTTCAGGTTGGCGATCCAGACCGGGACCAGATCAATCTCGGGGCGCTGGCGGGCGAAATGGTAAAGGCCGGTCTTGAACGGCAGCAGGGTTTCGGTCGTCATGTTGCGCTGGCCTTCGGGGAACACGATCAGGGATGCGCCTGTATCGGCGGCGGCGATCATCTGGGCCACGGGGTCTTCGGTGCGCGCCTCGGGCCTGCGGTCGATCAGGACGGCGTTAAAGACATCGCGCCCGATGAAGCTGCGCAGGGGCGAGGTCAGCCAGTATTCGCGCGCGGCAACGGGGCGGGTCATGTCGCGCATGAAGGGGGGCAGCACCGTCCAGATCAGGACGAAATCGCCGTTGCTGGTGTGGTTGGCGAAATAGACGCGCTGGCGCGGTTCGGGCGCGCAGCCGGCCCAGGTGGCCTGCACGGCGGTGACTGCGCGTGCAAACAGCCCGATGGCGGTGCCTGTGGCACTGGCGGCAAAGCGGCGGGCAAGAACAGGGATCAGGATGAACCTACAAGAGACATGACACTTTGATGACAATGACCGCCCATGCAGTTTGCATCAAGGCCAGATTTCCATACCCCCGGCAAAACAAAAACCGCCCGGGGGGCGGCCTGTTTTCGTGCTGTCTTCAGGGCGGTTGGTGGAGCCAGGGAGGATCGAACTCCCGACCTCTTGAATGCCATTCAAGCGCTCTCCCATCTGAGCTATGACCCCGCCGGATCGCACTGCGCATTGCTGCGCGACATGCGGCTGATTATGGGAAGGGGCGGGGGCGTGCAAGCGAAAAACGCAAGCCCCCGCGCGGTCTGTCAGACTTCTTCTTCGTCGCCCGCGACATCGGCCAGTTCGTCCAGCGACACGTTGTCGTCGGCGTCGTCTTCCAGCAGATCGTCGTCAATCTCGGTCTCGTCCGTGCTGCCGGTTTCCAGCAGATCATCATCTGCCTCGATGTCGACCAGCACGTCTTCGTCTTTTTCAGGTGCGACGCGCGCGATGACCGATGCGGCCATTTTGCGGCGGGCCGATTCGATATCGACGACCTCACCCGTGTAGGGGCTGACGATCGGTGTGCGGTTCAGGTCATAAAAACGCTTGCCGGTGGTCGGGCAAATGCGTTTTGTTCCCCATTCTGCCAGTGGCATGGATGTCCCCTTGGGTTATGCGGCATCAAACAAGGCGTCCGATTGCCAGAAGTCGGGTGCCGTGTCAAAGGCTTTTGCCTGCGCGGCGAACCGGGTAAATGGCGAGGGGCGAGGGCTTCGTCAAGGGGGATGTGATGCCGGTTTTGCCGGGAATGCCGCCGATCGAGATTACGCTGCGGCGGTCGGCACGCAGCAGGCGGTTTTCGCTGCGCATCAGCCGGGTGGACGGGCGCGTGACGCTGACCCTGCCGCCGCGTGCGCGCGAGGCGGAGGCGATGGATTTCGTGCGGGGGCAGGAGGGCTGGGTCAGGACTGCGCTGGCCGCGCTGCCGCCGGGGGCGGTGGTGGGCATCGGCACGCAGGTGCCAATCGAAGGGCGACTGGTGACGGTGGTGCCAGGTGCGGGGCGCGTGGTGCGCATGGACGGTGATCTGCTGATGGTGCCAGGGGATGCGGCGCGGGCAGGGGTGCGCGTGGGGGCGTTTCTGAAGACGCTGGCGCGCGAGCGGCTGGCGGCGGCGTCGGACCGGTATGCAGGGCAGGTGGGCCGGGCGTTCAGCGGCATCAGCCTGCGCGATCCGCGGTCGCGCTGGGGATCGTGCACGGCGGACGGGGGGTTGATGTATTCCTGGCGGCTGGCGATGGCACCGCCGGATGTGCTGGATTATGTGGCGGCACATGAGGTGGCGCATCTGGTGGAAATGAACCACGCACCGGCGTTCTGGGCGGTGGTGGCGCGGCTGCGACCGGACTGGAAGATGCAGCGCGATTGGCTGCGCGGGCAGGGGGCGGTTTTGCAGGGCTACCGCTTCGGGGATTGACGTGTGCGGCACTTGCGGGTTTGGCTGGCGGCCATGCTGATGCCCCGCCTGACCGATCCGAATGCCCATGCGCATGAACGCCTGTACCGCAGCCTGCGCCAGCAGGTGATGCATGGTGAACTGGCGCCGGGGCAGGCCCTGACGCTGCGGGGGATCGCGAAAAGCTTTGACGTGTCGATGACGCCTGCGCGTGAGGCGGTGCGGCGGCTGGTGGCGGAGGGGGCGTTCACCCTGTCATCGTCGGGGCGCATCTCGACCCCGGCCCTGACGCCGGAACGGATCGAGGAGCTGGCCGCGATCCGCGCGCTGCTGGAGCCGGAGTTGGCGAGCCGTGCGCTGCCACGGGCGCATTTTGCGTTGATCGACAGGCTGGCGGCAATCAATGCCCTGAATGCCGAGGCAGTGGCAAAGCAGGATGCGGTGGGTTATGTGCGCACCAATCTGGAATTTCACCGCACGCTGTATCTGCGCGCGCAGGCGCCTGCGATGCTGGCGATGTGCGAGACGGTCTGGCTGCAACTGGGCCCGACGATGCGGGCCTTGTATTCACGGCTGCGCCGGAATGAGCCGCCGCAGCATCACCGCATGATCCTGGCGGCGCTGCGGGCGGGCGATGAGCCGGGCCTGCGGCTTGCGATCCGGACGGATGTGACGCAGGGGTTGCGGCACCTGACGGCTTAGACTGTTGCCGGGCGCTGCATGCTGGCCATGATCTGGTCGAACCGTGATTGCGTCACGGCAAGTCCGCCTGCAAGGCCGTTCAGGAATTTCTGTTCGTCCTTGCCGACCTGGCCATCGGCGGTCAGGACCATCAGTGCGCCGCGCATCAGGGCATCTTTCTGATCGTCGGTCAGGTCCCTGGCGAATTTCTTGAATTGCGCCGGTTGCAGGGACTTTTCGCTGAGGGTGATCATGCGCGTGATCTTTGCGGCATCAAACTCTGTGCCCGTCAGTTGCCCCGCGATGGCGGCAATCGTGGCCACTTCGCGCGCATCGGTCACCCCGTCACTTTTGGCGGCATGGCACAGCACCTCCAGCATGCGCTGGGCGAAGGGGTGCACGTTGCCCATTTCGGCCAGACGCGCCTTTTTGCGGCGGGCCTGATTGATGGCGGCACCGATCAGCGCAAGAACGAACAGGCCAAGGATGACCGTAGGAATGCGACGGGCAAGGCTGATGGACGGGGCCGCCGGAATGTCGGTCGGGATCATGCCGAGCGATTGGGCCAGCGTGAATTCTTCGGCTGTGAAGGAATAGTAGCTTTCCGTCATGCAGCGGTTTTCGGCCAGAACATAACCTTCGGATTCGTAAAACAGCGGGATGCCGATGGCCGTGTATTTCTTGACCAGATGGCACAGCGATACCTGCGTGCCACCCGTTTCAGCGGGCGGGATCGTGGTGTCGGCCACGAAATCCATGAATTCGGCACTGCCGCCGCCGCCGCGTGCCGCGGCCATTGTCCCAAGGCAGATCATGCCTATTGCAAGGGCCGCGCCCATCACTGTTTTCAACATCAAAGTCACCTGTCCCGATTATGCTAATTCACAACGGGCCATCGTTTTTTGGCGGGATTAGGGCGAAATCAGGAACAATTGCAGCCTATGCGTGAATCGCCCCGTCACCGCAGGCCAGCGCCGCCTCCCGCACGGCTGTGCGGATGCCCCGAATTCCATCGCCACGCAGACCTCGTGGATCAGATCGCCCGCCATCGGCCCGATGATATGCGCGCCAAGGATGCGGTCGGTTGTGGCATCGGCGAGGATCTTGACGAACCCTTCGCCCTGAAACACCGCCTTGGCGCGGCCATTGCCCATGAAGCTGAATTTCCCGACCTTGTAGGCGCGGCCTGCCTCTTTCAGCTGCTCCTCCGTCACCCCCACATTCGCGACCTCTGGCGTGGTGTAGATCACGCCGGGGATGACGCCGTAATTCACGTGACCGTGCTTGCCCGACAGAATCTCGGCCACGGCGATGCCCTCATCCTCGGCCTTATGCGCCAGCATCGGGCCTGCGATGGCATCGCCGATGGCGTATATCCCGTTGATATTGGTCGCATAATGCGCGTCTGTCTTGATCTGGCCACGCGGGCTGAGCTCTACCCCGAGTGCATCAAGGCCGAGGCCTGCAGTGTAGGGTTTGCGGCCCGTGGCGACCAGAACCAC
>JAAFHS010000149.1 GCA_013298485.1 Rhodobacterales bacterium | reverse complement strand
TTGCGCAAGTTTATGGCAATCCCGGCAGGAGTCAAACTGGGGATGCCCGACAGATATGTGCGCACTGCTTACATGAGGGGGCTCCGATTTGGCCGCGGATGACCGCTCTGGCCATTTGGGCCGGAGGTCTTTGTGCTGCACCTAATGACCGCTAATGACCGCTAAGGGCCGCGAGCGCCGACGAGGACGCAAAGGGCGGGAAGCGACCGTTGGCTCGTGCCACGGCGCTTTCCTCGGCTGAGCGCCCTGTCCGTTCCTGATCCACTGGACTCCGAGCTCAGAATATCACTGACGCAAGGTCAACCGGCATGCCAGTGTTGGCCGACGTGGTCGCTGCTTCAGCCATTGCCAGTGCGGCCACACCGTCATCCAATGTCACCGGTGGCGTGACCCCCGAGTTCATGGCAGTCACGAAGGCGGCCCATTCGGCGGCGTAGGCGGGCATGTAGCGCTCCAGAAAGAAGTAGGTGGGCTTGGCCCCCGTCACACCCGCCGTCGTGGATTTGACGACAGTGTTTTCCAGCATGTTCTGCGCCTGCAGCAGACCCTCCGACCCCAAAAGCTCCACCCGTTGGTCATAGCCATAGACCGCACGGCGGCTGTTCTTGACCACTGCGATGCGCCCGTCTGCGTAGGACATGGTCACGACAGCCGTATCCACATCGCCAGCCTGACCAACGGCTGGATCGACGATCGATGTGCCGACCGCCGACACGGTCACAGGGGCCACGCCCATGATGAAGTTTGCCATGTCGAAGTCATGGATCATCATATCGCGGAACAGCCCGCCCGACACTTTGATATAGGCCACCGGCGGCGGGGCCGGGTCGAACGAGGTGATGGAAAGAAGCTCTGGTTTGCCGATCTCGCCCCTGTCCAGCGCGGCTTTCAATGCGGCGAAGTTCGGGTCGAAGCGGCGGTTGAAGCCGATCATCACCGGCTTGCCGTTCTTGGCGGCGATCTTCTGGCAGGCCTGCGCCCGGGCCAGCGACAGGTCCACGGGCTTTTCGCAGAGGACCGCCTTGCCCGCCCCGGTTGCACGTTCGATCAGGTCGGAATGGGTGTCGGTCGAGGTGGCGATGAGGACCGCGTCAATGGCGCGGTCGTTCAGGATGGCGTCCGTGGTCCGCGCCTCGGCCCCGTATTGGGCTGCCAGCTTGGCGGCGGATTCGGTGTTGATGTCGCTGACAGCGACGAGGGACGAGCCGGGGTTCGTGGTGATGGCGGTGGCGTGGACGCCGGCGATACGCCCGGCGCCAAGAAGGCCGACTTTCAGCATGGTGGTTTCCTTTGGGTCAGTGGCCGATGGCGGCCTTGAAAGCTTCGAATTCCGCGTCCTGCATCGCGACGTTGTGCTGGGGCTCAGGGTAGCCGCCGGTGTTCACGTCCGCGATGAACTCCTTAAACGCGGCGATGCGTTCGGCTTGCAGGCGTGCGTATTCGGCGGCGAAGTTGCGGTACGTCTTGGCGTGACGCGGCTTGTGGCCGTCGGTGCAGCCGAGGACGTCTTCGGCAAATAGGTACTGCGCGTCGGCACCGGGGCCAGCGCCCATCCCCAGCATGATCATGGGTGTGTTCCTCGAGATGAATTCGCTCAGGCGGTCGGGCACGACCTCAAGCTCGGCCCCGAAGGCGCCGATGGCTTCCAGTCGCTTGACGTGGTCCCAGACGGCGCGGGCTTCCGACGCGGTCTTGCCGACGGCGCGCCAGCCGGTCCAGGTGATGTAGCTGGGGATCAGGCCGACATGGGCAACGATGGGCATGTGGTTGTCGCAAAGCGCCTTCTGGATGTCCAAGCTTGCCGCACAATAAAAGCAGTCGCCGCCCATCGCGGTGAACTTGAACGCGGCACGGAGGTAGTCTTCGGCGGTGGCTAGGCCGCCGTAGGGGCCGAAGGGAAGGCCGACCTGCACGAAGCAGGACCCGGCGGCCTCGCGCATTTCGGGGGAGAAGAAGCGGCTTTCGATGGACAGCATGTGGATGCCGGCGGCATCGGCGGCTGCCGCCTCGTCCAGCGTGGTGACGTAGAGCATCGAGATCTTTTCGCCCCGCGCTTTCATCGCGCGCATGTCGTGGACCGTGGGGCGGTTGGCTTTGTGGACCATGATTACACCGTGAAGGCTTGCCGGAAGGCTTCCACGGCAGCCTCCTCATCGCCCTTGGCGTTGGCTTCCATGCCGACGGGGCCGGAATAGCCCATGACTTTCAGCGCCTTGGCGACGCCGGAGTAGTTGATCTCTCCGGTTCCCGGTTCGCAGCGGCCGGGGTTGTCGGCGACCTGCACTTCGCCGATCCAGGGCAAGCAAGCCTCGCACCAGCGGATCAGGTCGCCCTCGCCGATCTGGGTGTGATAGAGGTCGAGGTTGATGCGAAGCTGCGGCCGGTTCACGGCACTGACCAAGCCAAGGACCGCCGCGGTTGACCCGAAGGGGCAGCCAGGGTGGTCGATGGGGTTGAGGTTTTCCAGGGTGAAGACTTGCCCCTCTCCTTCGGCCAGATCGCAGATCCGGTGCAGCGTGTCGCGGGCGCGTTGCTCCATGCCGGGGGCGAAGGCGCCGATGTGCGGGATCGGCACGCCCATGTCGCCAAGACCGGTGCCGTGCAGGTTGAGGCGATGGACGCCAAGGCGCTTGCCGACCTTCGCCGTCTCGCGCGCCGAGGCGAGGAGCATCTCGCACCCTTCGGGATCGGTCAGGCGACCCTGCAGGTAGCCGTTCATGATGGTGAAGGTTGCACCGGTCTTTTCCAGCGCGGCCAGCTCCCAGTTCGGCCAGTTCCAGAGGCCGACGCCGAAGCCCATTTCCTTCAGACGCGAGGCGCGCCAGGCGATGGGGCGGTCACGCCAGAGCATCTCCGCACAGGCGGCGAGTTGAAAGGTCATAGCTCGATCCAGACTAAGCCGTCTTCAACTTTGACGGCGAAGGTTTTCAGGTTGATGCAGGCAGGGGCGCGTTTCGCCTCGCCCGTGCGGTAGTCGAAGGTGGCATTGTGTTTTGGGCATTCGACGGTGCCGTCCATGACAAGGCCGTCACAGAGATGCACCTTCTCATGGCTGCAGATGCCGTCCATCGCGTGGAAGGTGTCGTCTTCGCTGCGGATGATGACGAAGGTCTGCGTGCCGTGGTCAAAGCGGATCAGGTCGTCAAGGTCGATGTCGTCGGTCGCGCACGCGCGGGTCCAGCTGGGCATGGTCGGTCTCTTACTCGGCAGGTTGGGGCGGGTGGCCGCCATGGCTGGCCATGTAGCCTTCGATCTCGGCTTCCAGGCTGGCCATGGAGGCGCCTCCCGCCATGAGGTCGGTGATTTCCTCACGGGTCTTTTCGCCCTTCTTGAAATCAGCGGCGACGGCGCCGCGGATCAGGACGGCGAAGTGGTCGCCCACGGCCATCGCGTGCATCACCTGATGGGTGATGAAAACCACGGCCAACCCGCGTTTTTTGGCCTCGTTCACGATGCGCAGGACGTGGGTGGCCTGTTTCACGCCAAGGGCTGCGGTTGGCTCGTCCAGGATCAGCACGCGGGCGCCGAAATGGACGGCGCGCGCGATGGCGAGCGACTGGCGTTCGCCGCCTGAAAGCCCGCCCACCAGCCGGTCACCATCATCAATCCGGGTGATGCCGAAATCCTGCACCGCCTTAACTGCAATCGCATTGGCGCGCTTGCGGTCGTAAACCTTGAAGGGACCCCAGCCTTTGGCAGGCTCTACCCCCACAAAGAATGACCGCCCGATAGACATCAACGGGAAGGTCCCGCCAAACTGATGTACTGTCGCGACCCCTTTCTCCGATGCAGCACGCGGGTTCGGCAGCGTGACGTTAACACCATCCATTTCAATCGCGCCCGAAGACGGTTGAAACACCCCCGACATGATCTTGATCAGCGTGGATTTGCCCGCGCCATTGTCACCCAGCAGGCAAAGGACTTCACCCGCCCGTACCTCCAACGTGATGTCGTGCAGCACGTCGATGGGGCCGAAGGATTTGTTGACGCCGCGCAGGGCCATGATGGGCGCGGTCATGCCTTGCCGCCCTTCTTTGGCGCATAAGACAGCGCCATTTTGCGGAAGGTGTTGTTCATCAGCACGGCCGCCAGCAGCAGAATGCCGATGATGAGGGATGACCAGTTGCGGTCAAAATCGGTGTAGTAGATGCCTTGCGTGACGACGGCGAAGGTGATGGTGCCAAGGAAAATGCCCACCACCGACCCGAAGCCCCCGGTCAGCAGCACCCCGCCCACCACCACCGCGATGATGGAGTTGAAGATGAAACTCTGCCCGCCCGCGACCTGCGCTGAATTGTACAGGATTGCCTGGCACATACCGACAAAAGCGGCCGAGGTGGAGGAGAGGACGAACAGGATCATCGTCAGCCTATCGGTCGGGATGCCGGCATTGCGGGCAGAAACCTTGTCGCCGCCCATGGCGAAGATCCAGTTCCCAAAAGGGCTGAAGTGGACGAAGAAGACATAAAGCGCCGTCAGCGCCAGCCACCAAAGGACCATCACCTGTAACTGCCCGCCCAGCACGAAATCGCCAAAGATTAGCTTGGCGGGGCCTTCGGTTGCCAGCGCGACCGAGGTTGATTTGGTGATGAGCACGGTCAGGCCCAGCACGATCCCCTGCACAGCAAACAGACTGCCAAGCGTGACGATCAGCGATGGCACGGCGGTCTTGATGACCAGAAAACCGTTCACCAGCCCGACGATCACACCGAAGGTCAGCGCCATCGCGACGCCCAGCCAGATCGGCAGGCCATAATGGCCGGAAATGACCGCGACCGTCATCGCACCGAAGGGCACCATCGCACCGACCGAGATATCCAACTCGCCCGCGATCATCAGCAGCCCCAGCGGGATGGCGATGACGCCCAGGTTCGCGGCGACGTTCAGCCAGCTGGCCATGCCGCCGGGTTTCAAAAACGTGATCCCGCCGAAGATGGCAAAGAAGATCAGGACGGCGATCAGGCCAAGGGCGGCCCCCGCTTCGGGGCGGCGCAACAGGCCGCCAAAGGAAATGCTGGACATGGGCGGCCCTCTTTAAGGGGGATTGGAAAAGGGGTCTGGCCCGCAACTGACGCGGGCCAGACATATGCGGCTTAGCGCGCGCCCAGTTCCACACCGGTCAGCGTGGCCTCGATGTTGGAGGCATCAACAATGCCCGGGCCTGTCAGGACCGGGAACACTGGCAGATCTGTTCCGAAGTCGATGTTCGACGCCAGCAGGCTGACCGCCAGGTAGGATTGCAGATAGGGCTGCTGGTCGATGGCAAAGCCTTGTGTGCCCGCCTTGATCCGGTCTAGGCCCGCCTGGTTCATGTCGAATGAGCCCAACATCGCCGGGGCGGTCTGGCCCGCCTGCGCCACGGCAATTGCCGCGCTGTCGGCATCGCCTGCGCTGATCGTGATGACGCCGTCGATGGTTGCGTCCTTCAAAAGCTCTGCCTTGATCGCTTCGGCCACGGCTGTTGCATCACCAAAGCTGGTCGTTGGCAGCGGCAGTTGCACGCCCGTGCCGCCAGCTGCCGTGATACCGTCGATCACACCCTTGCAGCGTGCCTCGGTGTTGGCAGCACCCGGCAGGGTGTTCACGCACAGGATATTTCTTTTGCCTGCCTCGCCGAAGTATTCGCCGCCCGCCACACCGGCGACATATTCATCTGAGCCCACGTAGTTGATGGCACCCAGCTCCAGCGCCTTTTCGGCCCCGCCTGCATTCATCAGGATGACAGTGATGCCTGCGGCAATAGCATCCTTGATGGCCGGATCTTCAGCTTCTGGCACCCAATTCGGGATCACCAGCCCATCGACCTCCATGCTAATCGCGGTGCGGATCAACTGCACCACATCTGGCGCAAAGTTGTCATAGTTCACGAGCCGCAGGTAGGTCACGCTGCCGCCATTGGCTTCGACCATTGGCGTTGCATCGTCAATTCCCTTCTTGATGATATTCCAGAACGCATCGTCGTTCGATCCGCCAATCACGGCAATCTCCGCCGACATCGCGGCAGACGCCATCGATACCAGCGCCGTCGTTGCCATGACTTTGGCAAAGGTTTTCAGAAAGCTCATCAGTCAATTCCTCCCTTGGTCCGTCTCTCCCGACGGGTTGCAGTTTCTGTCATCAGTCACCTTCCGGCGGGCCTTCTCGTGCGGGTTTGTCCGGAGGGAATTGGTCGTCATGTGGAAGCCGTCTTGGCGTTCATGCGCGCCTTTTTGGCCTCGAACCGGGCCTGCATCCGCGCATCAGACTCTTTCGAGCCATCGTGGAAGTAGCCGAACCACTTATCCAAGGGGATCAGCCCATCGCCGCCATAGTTCACCTCAAAGTATTTGTGGTGCAGGTAGTGGGCATAGGCGTGGCTGTTCAGCGGTGTCTCCGCTGTCAGTTCCAGCTTGTCGAAGCCGATATGCCCGTTCACCGCGCCAAAACCCGCAAGATGCAGCTGGTACAGCGCCAGGATCGGGTTCGATGGGATGACAAGGTGCCAGAAGGCAACCGCATGGTAGAGGAACCCCTCGACCGGATGCATGGACAGCGACGACCACGGACTCGGGTTGACCGAGTTGTGGTGAACCGAATGGACCCATTTATACAGGATCGGAACATGGATCAGCCG
>JAAFHS010000148.1 GCA_013298485.1 Rhodobacterales bacterium | reverse complement strand
TGCGCCTATTCTGTGACGGCCCCGGGGGCGACGGTGCTGGCCTTCAATCCGCGCGCGACGCTCGACCCTGCGCGCGCGGGCTGGGACAAGCGCACGCCCGCCGCACGGCGGCTCGATTTCCGCGCGCGCTATGGCTATGCGCCCGACATGACCGAAGGCACGGGGCAGGTCTTTGCCTTTTATGACCCGACGGATGTGATGGATGCGATGCATGTGTCGCTGTTTGCCGGGCCATGGGTGACACCGGTCAAGATGCCCTATCTTGGCGGGCGGACGGAATGGGCCGTCAATCAGACGGGCCTCATGCCAGACCTTCTGCAGGCGGCGGCGCGGGGCACGCTGAGTGCCGCATCATTCGCGAAGATGTGGCGCATCCGGCGGAATTTCGGCCCCTACCTGAAGGGCATTCTGGCGGCCGCGGAAGACGCGGGCAAGACGGGCCGCGCAAAGGGCATCTGCCGGTCGGTGGTCAGGCGGCTGAATGCGCCGCGGTTCCGCCGCCGTCTGATCGAGCTTGAAACCAAAAGCTGATCGGTCAGAACGTTTCGGTCAGGGCCTGCAGATCTGCGATGCGGGCCTCGGTCATCGACCTGAGGCAGCCGTAAAACAGCAGGGGTTCCGCCGATCCGCCGCGCATCGGGTAGCCTGCGGAATCGCAGTTCGCATCCCGGTAGGCGATCCAGGCCCGCTGGGCCGTGCGCAGGCGGTCTTCCTCGGACGCGCCATCGATGGGATAATCCGCATCCGCCGCCTGCAGCACCGCCAGCGTTTCGGCATAGACATCATTCAGGCGCGCATCCGCCTCTTCCCAGCTTTGCGCGGCGCAAGCATTCATTTCGATCTGTGTGACGGCGTTGCTGCAATCGGCCTCTTGGGCGGCAGCGGGCAGCGTCGTGGCAATCAGGACGGCAAATGCGCGGATCATGGGGCACCTCGGGTTGTTCGGAACTTGGACGCAAACCAACCCCGGCATCCTTGGGATGGCAAGGCAGAAACTGAAAAGGGGTGGAAAGCGGGCATCCTTTGCGCTACCCCCGCCGACATGACCACGCTGATGATCCGCCGCCCCGATGACATGCACCTGCATCTGCGCGATGGCGCGATGCTGCAGGGTGTTCTGCCCGAATCCGCGCGGCATTTCGCCCGCGCCATCATCATGCCGAACCTCGTGCCGCCCGTCGTCACAGGCGATCAGGCGGCGGCCTACCGCGACCGCATCCTGGCGGCACTGCCGGATGGCATGGCGTTTGAACCCCTGATGACGCTGTACCTGACCGAAGGGACGGATGCGGATGATGTGGCGGCAGCGCATGCCAGCGGCCTGGTGAAGGCGGTAAAGCTCTATCCCGCCGGGGCCACGACGAACTCCCACTCCGGCGTGGCGAACTTTGATGCGGTGATGCCGGTCTTGGACCGCATGGCCGACATCGGCCTGCCTTTGTGTGTCCATGGCGAGGTGACGACGCCTGAGGTCGATATCTTTGACCGCGAGGCGGTGTTCATCGACACGGTGCTGGCCCCCTTGCGCGCCCGCGTGCCGGGATTGCGCGTCATCATGGAACATATCACCACGCAACAGGGCGTGGATTACGCGGCATCGGGTGGCCCCGATCTGGCGGCCACGATCACCACGCATCATCTGTGCATCAACCGCAACCATATCCTCGCAGGTGGCATCCGCCCGCACTACTACTGCCTGCCGGTGGCCAAGCGCGAAAGCCACCGTCTGGCGCTGCGCCGCGCGGCCACGTCCGGCAAGGCCTGCTATTTTCTGGGCACGGATTCGGCCCCGCATGTGGACGCGCTAAAGGAACATGCCTGCGGCTGCGCGGGATGTTTCACGGCGACGAATACGATGGGCATTCTGGCGCAGGTGTTTGAGGATGAGGATGCATTGGACCGGCTTGAGGGGTTCTCGTCGGCCCATGGGGCCGCGTTCTATCGCCTGCCGCCGAATGCCGGGCAATTGCACCTGATCCGCCGCGATGCGCCCGAAACCTACCCCGAAAAAATCCTGACCGAGGCTGGCCCGGTCAGCGTGTTCAACCCCGGCTTTCCCGTGCACTGGCATGTGGCGGGCTGATGCACAGGACATCTGCATGATCCCCTCATCCTTTCCCGCAGCCCCCGAAATGGCCCGCCTGACCGCGCGGATGCTCTTGGACATCAAGGCCGTGCATTTCAACGCCGAGACCCCCTTTACGCTGGCGTCCGGCCTGCCCTCACCCACCTATATCGACTGCCGCAAGCTCATATCCTACCCGCGCATCCGGTCGGTGCTGATGGATTTCCTGACCGCCACGGTGATGCGCAATGCGGGACTGGAGGCATTTGACAACATTGCGGGCGGCGAGACGGCAGGCATCCCCTTTGCCGCCCTTGTGGCCGAACGCCTGGCCCTGCCGATGACTTACGTGCGCAAGAAACCCAAAGGTTACGGGCGCAATGCCCGCATCGAAGGCGTGATGACCGAAGGCCAGCGCGTGCTGCTGGTGGAGGATCTGACGACCGATGGCGGATCAAAACTGTCTTTCGTCGATGCGATCCGCGAAACGGGGGCCACCTGCGCGCATACGGCGGTGATCTTTTACTACGGCATTTTTCCCGAAACGACGCAGCGTCTGGCCGATCACGGCGTGGCGCTGCATCACCTCTGCACCTGGTGGGATGTGCTGGCCGAGGCGCGCAGCATGGCCGCCTTTGATGCGGCGACGCTGGCAGAGGTGGAGAAATTCCTGCACGGCCCCCGCGCCTGGCAGGATGCGCGAAAGCCCGCGTAACAAAACTGTCACGGTCGGCCAGATGCCGCAGGGCCGGTCTGTGGGCGGTTTGGGGATAAGGCGGAATGGTCCGTGATCCGAATCGTGGATCATGCTATGGTCCCACCAGATGTTGCGGTCAGGTCCGGCAATGACCCAACAAGCAGGCGTTATACAGGCAGTTATCCACCAACTTGCCCAGATTGCGTAAACCCCGCGAAGGGCGTAGCGCAGATCAGGGACAGTCAGCCGGCGGAACGGTCGGGCAGGACGGCAGGGCAGAGGGACAGTGATGAACGAGGTTGCAGCACTCCGGGCGGTTGTCCCGGCGCAGATCAATTCTGACACCGATGCCCTGCCGCACAATATCGAGGCCGAACAGCAGCTGCTGGGTGCGATCCTGACGAACAACGATGTCTATGACCGTATCTCGTCATTGGTGAAGGCCGAGCATTTCTATGACCCCGTCCATGCCCGGATTTTCGAGATTGCCGCCGCGCGCATCCAGAAGAACGCGCTGGCCAGCCCCGTCACGCTGAAGGCGTTTCTGGAGGATGACGCAGGCTTGCGCGAACTGGGCGGGCCTGCCTACCTTGTCCGCCTTGCCGGGGCCGCGATTTCGGCCTTTGCCGCGCGCGATTATGCCCAGATGCTGTATGATCTGTCGGTCAGGCGCGAACTGATCGGCCTCGGGCGCGATATCACCGCGCGGGCGGCCAAGGTGGATGTGGACAGCGAGCCCAAAGATCAGATCATCGAGGCGGAACAGCGGCTCTACCAGCTGGGCGAACAGGGGGCCACGGAACGCGGATTTCAAAGCTTTCTCAAGGCCGTAACGGACGCCGTGAATGTGGCCAATGCCGCCTATCAGCGCGACGGGGGCCTGGCGGGCATCTCGACCGGGCTGGTCGATCTGGACAAGAAACTGGGCGGCCTGCACCCGTCTGACCTGTTGATCCTGGCAGGCCGCCCCTCGATGGGCAAAACCTCGCTTGCCACCAACATCGCCTTCAACATCGCGAAAGCCCATAAAAAGGGCCGCCTGCCCGATGGCAGCGACGGCGCGATCGAGGGCGGCGTGGTGGGGTTCTTTTCGCTGGAGATGAGTGCGGAGCAGCTGGCCGCGCGGATCCTGTCCGAAGCCTCCGAAGTGCCGTCCGAACAGATCCGGCGCGGGGACATGACCGAAGGCGAATTCCGCCGCTTCGTCGAGGCGGCAAAGGCGCTGGAGGCCTGCCCCCTGTATATCGACGACACGCCCGCCCTGCCGATATCGCAGGTCGCCGCCCGCGCCCGGCGGTTGAAGCGGACGCATGGCTTGGATGTGCTGATCGTGGATTACCTGCAGCTGCTGAAAGGATCGTCCAAGGAAAACCGCGTGCAGGAAGTGTCTGAAATCACCCAAGGCCTGAAGGCGATTGCCAAGGAATTGAACATACCGGTCGTGGCCCTGTCGCAGCTGAGCCGCCAGGTGGAAAGCCGCGAGGACAAGCGCCCGCAGCTTAGCGATCTGCGCGAATCCGGGTCGATTGAACAGGACGCGGATGTGGTGATGTTCGTCTACCGCGACGAATACTACAAGGAACGCGAAAAGCCGGGCGACCATGAGCTGGACAAGATGGCGCAGTGGCAGGCGGTGATGGAACAGGTGCATGGCAAGGCCGAAGTGATCATCGGCAAACAGCGTCACGGGCCGATCGGGTCGGTCGAACTGGCGTTCGAGGGGCGGTTCACACGGTTCTCGAACCTCGCCAAGGTCTGGCAGGGCGGCGGGACGGACGTGGGGTTCTAGGGCGCGCAAAACACTTGCCAGCCGCTCACGATCCGCTATGTTTTTGATTATTCATTCTTCCGCGCCCCCGCGCGCGCAACCTGCTATTTTGAGGTATCCATGGCTGAGGTATTCAGCGACGCCCTGATGGGCGTGCATCTGCGCCGCGATGACGACTTTGCCGACTGGTATGTGGAGGAGTTCATGAAGGGCTTCCTGCCGCAATACTATTTCAACGTCTCCGATGACGGCAAACGCCGCATGGTCATCAACGGGCGTCACTATGCGATGGACCATGGCCTGACCGCGAACGAGGCGCAGGCGCATTTCATCACACTGATGTGGGAGATCGGGGCGAATTTCGATCTGCAGCCGGGCTTCCGCGACGTGCTGGCCCGGCGCGACCTCGCGAACATGGACAAGATCAACCATCTCTTCGACGGCGGCGTGACCGAAGAGCAGGCGGTGTTTGCCGTGATGCACAACGACGAACGCTATTGGCACCGCGATGTGCTCGCGAGGGCCACCCATGGCTGATTTCGCGGGCCAGCGCGGGCTGGATGTGAATGAGGTCAAGGGCGCGTCGAATGGCCTGCGCGACCTGAGCAGCAAGTATGGCGAGTTTGCGCTGGACGCGGGGCTGGCAGCGGGTGGCGCGCTGCCGCCGCCGTTCGGGACGGTGGCCGATATCGGCGCCTTGGGAAAGTCGATCTACAATCTGGACGGCTGGGGCGTGCTGTTCGATCTGATCGGCTTTGTGCCCTTGCTGGGCGACGGCATCAAGGGCGGTCGCGTGGTGGCCAAACTGGCCGATCTGGGCCGCTTCCTTGATGAGGCCGTAGCGGGCCTTGCCAAGACATTCACCAAGACCGAAGACGCGGCGAAGGCCTTCTGGGCCAGCAAGAAGAACATGGAGGCCTACCGCGCGGCGCTGAAGAAATGCAACGGCACCAAGGAATGCCTGGATGCCGCAGCCCTGGCAAAGGGGCAGCAATACAAGTCCACGCCCAAATCAGGCCCCAACGGCAACTGGAACCCGCCTGACGGGCGTGGTGACGGCCAATGGACGCCGACGCCCGGATCACCGCTGGCCGAGGCGATCAAGCCGAAAACATCCGTCACCTATGAAAACGGTTTTCCGAAATTCGATGAATTCTCGCAGGGTTCGGTCAAGATCCCGCAAAGCGGCAATACTGCAAAGGACTTTACCCTCGCGGATGAGTTATACAAGAAACAGACCGGGCAGTCAGACTGGACACGCCCCGAGGGTATGACCTGGCATCACAAAGAGGATGGCACGACCATGCAGCTTGTGCCATCAGCGGTGAACGGGAATACAGGCCATGCCGGTGGCGCATCCCTGTTCAGCGGCACCAGCACGGGAAAGGAATTCTGATGGGCGATGTGTATATCAAACCGGTTCCCGTTGCCCTTGGCGGCGATGTCAATAAACCCGTCCTGCTGGCCCGCCCGGCCCCGCGCAGGGATGAAATCGCGGCATGGGAGGCCGCGAATGGCCGCCTGCCGGATGATTACATCGCCTTCATGATGGCGCATAACGGCGGCACCGTTTATCCACCGATGTTCCGCCACAACATCATCGACGCCCCCGAATTCGTCTCTGTTGACGAAAATCCCGGCGTTGATCTGCTGTTCACCTGGGATAACTTTGTCAAGCACAACGGCTATCCCGTGACTGATTGGCGGGACGGCCATGTCATGATCGGCCATGATTACGACACCAGCCGCATCCTGATCTCGCAGCGCCCGCAGGATTTCGGCGCGGTGCGTTATTGGCCGCGCAACGTGGCCGATTGGGACGCCGAGGCCGATGGTCCGATCCCGGTTGGCACCATCGCGCCCACCTTCCGCGATTTCATCTTTACCGCGCTCCATGAAAACGAAGACCGCATCGCCCCCCGCTGGTCTATCCCGCGCGACCTTGAGACGGCCACAAAAGTGGCGTTCTGATGTCGTTTGAAGATGCGATCGAGCTGACGTTTCCCGAACACTGGTACGATGATCTGGCCGATTGGACCATGCCATCGGCGCTGGTGCCGCTGGGCGGGGCGGACCTCGTGGCGCTGGCCTCGGTCTTTCCGGAATT